>JAZNKQ010000032.1:0-66985 GCA_045578645.1 Lachnospiraceae bacterium | reverse complement strand
ATAGCGCTTGTCGGCTCCTCGGGTGTCGGCAAAACAACAATGTGCAGTCTGATTCCGAGATTCTATGAAGCCTCGGAGGGACAGATTCTTATTGACGGACAGAATATTAAAGACGTTACGCTCAAGTCGCTTCGCCGAAATATCGGTATTGTTCAGCAGGATGTATATCTGTTTGCGGGAACCGTGGCTGATAACATAAGATACGGAAAGCCTGACGCAACCGAGGAGGAAATAATTGAGGCTGCAAAGAATGCCAATGCCCATGAGTTCATAATGGGACTTCCGAACGGCTATAATACCGATATCGGACAGAGAGGCGTTAAGCTTTCGGGAGGACAAAAGCAGAGACTGAGCATTGCCAGAGTGTTCCTTAAGAATCCGCCCATTCTTATCTTTGACGAGGCAACCTCATCACTTGATAATGAGAGTGAAAAGGTTGTTCAGGAGTCGCTGGAAACACTTGCAAAGAACAGAACAACAATAGTTATTGCCCACAGACTGTCTACCATCAGAAATGCGAAAAATATTGTGGTACTGACAGAGAACGGTATAAATGAACAGGGTACACATGACGAGCTTATGCGGAAAAACGGTGTATATGCGGGACTTTATAAGCTTGCGTATGAAAATCCGTGATTACGGCAATACAGTCGGAGCGCTGATGCGTTCCGGTTAATATAAGTCAGCAGACATAACGAAAGGAATAAACAATAATGAATATTAATGAGCAATTAAGAGACGAACTCGGAATTCGCCTTGAACAGGTTGAGGCAACGGTAAAGCTGATTGATGAGGGAAATACCATTCCCTTTATCGCAAGATATCGTAAGGAAGTAACGGGATCACTGAACGACGAGGTTTTAAGAACACTGCACGAAAGACTTACATATCTGCGTAATCTTGAAGAGCGTAAGAATGCCGTGCTTGCAAGCATTGAGGAGCAGGGCAAGCTTACCGATGAGCTTAAGAACCAGATTATGGCCGCAACTACACTTGTTGTTGTAGAGGATTTATACAGACCCTATAAGCCTAAGCGCAGAACACGTGCAACGATTGCGAAGGAGAAGGGTCTTGAGCCGTTGGCTGAGCTTATTATGGCGCAGGAAACCGAAAAGCCCGTGCCTGAGCTTGCAGCAGAGTATATCAGTGAAGAGAAGGATGTTAAGACTGCTGAGGATGCTGTTGCCGGTGCGTGCGACATCATTGCCGAAATGATTTCAGATGAGGCGGATTACCGTATTCATATCAGAAAGCTTACCCAGGAGGAAGGAATTGTTACGTCTTCGGGTAAGGATGAAAAGGCGCAGTCTGTTTATGAGATGTACTACAAATTCTCAGAGAAGGTAAGTACAATACTGGGACATCGTGTTCTGGCGCTTAACCGCGGTGAGGAGGAGAAATTCCTTACTGTTAAGATAGAGGCTCCGGTTGATAAGATTCTTCTTTATCTTCAGAAAATGATTATAAAGAAGGATAACCCTAACACAAATGAGCTGCTTATTAATACAATAAGTGACAGCTATGAGCGTCTGATTGCGCCTGCCATTGAGCGCGAAATAAGAAATGAGCTTACCGAGAATGCAGAGGACGGAGCAATTAAGGTATTCGGAAAGAATCTTAATCAGCTTCTTATGCAGCCTCCGATTGTCGGAAGATTCGTACTCGGCTGGGACCCTGCTTTCAGAACAGGCTGTAAGCTTGCGGTTGTTGACCCTACGGGTAAGGTGCTCGATACGGTTGTTATTTATCCTACGGCACCGCAGTTTAAGGTTGATGAGTCAAAGCGTATATTAAAGCGCATTATTGAAAAATACAATATAAGTCTTATTTCGGTCGGAAACGGAACGGCATCGCGTGAGTCAGAGCAGATTATAGTTGAGCTTCTTAAGGAGCTTAACAGACCCGGTCTGTCATATGCGATAGTAAGTGAGGCGGGAGCATCCGTATATTCCGCAAGTAAGCTTGCTACTGAGGAGTTCCCTCAGTTTGACGTTGGACAGAGAAGCGCGGCTTCGATAGCAAGAAGACTTCAGGACCCGCTTGCAGAGCTTGTTAAGATTGACCCCAAGTCAATCGGTGTCGGACAGTATCAGCATGATATGAATCAGAAGAAGCTTAGTGATGCGCTTAACGGTGTTGTTGAGGACTGCGTTAACAGAGTAGGTGTTGACCTTAATACCGCATCGGCATCATTACTTGAGTATGTATCGGGTATTTCAAAGGCAATAGCAAAGAATATTGTTACTTACCGTGAGGAAAACGGAAGATTTGCAACACGTGCGCAGCTTCTTAAGGTTCCGAAGCTCGGACCCAAGGCTTATGAGCAGTGTGCGGGCTTTCTTCGCATACATGACGGAAGTGACCCGCTTGATGCAACAAGTGTGCATCCTGAATCCTATGCGGCTGCAAAGCAGCTTCTTGAAAAGCTCGGCTTTACTCCGGAGGATGTTAAAACACTCCAGGCGGAGCAGGCTAAAACCATTAAGGCAGCAGAGAAGGCTGCAAAGGACAGTGCTGAGGCAGCTTCAAGGGCAGGCAAGGCACGAAATGACAGAAGAAACCGCGATAAGGGAATTCAGATTAAGAATTCAAATACGGCCATGGGACAGCTGCTTATGGCTGCATACGCAAATGCGGGTGTTAATACAAACGACGGAAAGGCTGATAAGAATGAGACTGAGAATGCTCCGGCAAAGACCGAAGCAGCAGTTAGTATATCAGGACTTTCAAACCTCAGCCGTATGGTTAAGGATAAGAAAAAGCTTGCTGATGAGCTCGGCATCGGTGAAATAACACTTACGGATATTATTAAGGAGCTTGAAAAGCCCGGACGTGATCCCCGTTCGGAGATGCCTACTCCGATTCTTCGTACCGATGTTCTTGAGATGAAGGATCTTAAGGAGGGTATGGTTCTTAAGGGAACAGTCCGTAATGTTATTGATTTCGGTGCATTTGTCGATATCGGTGTTCATCAGGACGGTCTTGTTCATATTTCGCAGATTACAAATAAGAAGTTCATTAAGCATCCGCTTGATGCAGTCAGTGTCGGAGACATTGTTGATGTTAAGGTGCTTAGTGTTGATTTGCAGAAAAAGCGTATACAGCTTACTATGATTATGTAATAATTAACCTTATGTAGGGAAGGTCCCGCCAACAGGAAAAGCTTCGGCAATGCTCGAAGCTTTTCCGTGTGGGCGGGACCTTTACAGTTAGTGTGATAAATATCTTGACAAACGTTCTTATGGGGTATAAAATGTGCTTAACTGGTTAAGCATGATGAATTTGCCGTAAAGTGCATATTTTTTTACCCGTTTGCTTAACTGGTTAAGCACGAAGGAATTATATGACCCGGACGGGTCAGAAACGGAGGAGACTATGAAAAAAAGAGTGGGTTTATTATTACTTATTGCACTTACCTGCGCAGCAGTGCTTGCAGGATGCTCGGATGAGGGAAAGAATGAGGCAGCAGACAATACTGCAACAGCAGCCCCTACACAGGCAGCTGCCGAGCCTACAAAGGAGCCGGTTAAGGAAATCGAAAAGTATACGGTTACATTTTATGATACCGACGGAAAGACTGTTATTGCCACAAATGAAGTTGAAAGCGGAAAAACAGTCGAGGAATTTACTCCCGAAAAGGAAAACCGGATTTTTGTCGGATGGTTCGGAACACCTACACTTGCACATGAATTTGATTTTACAGCAGCGATAACTGCGGATACTTCAGTGTTTGCAGGCTTTATGGAGAATGTTGCGGATACAAGAACCTTTGCCATTGTGGGAAGCGGAATGAGTCCTCTGCTTTCAGAATCAAGCTGGGGTAAGGTGATAAGTGAGAAGCATTATCTCGAAAAGAGTGCTGATGCAAATGTGTATACAATAACACTTGATATATGTGCGGGCGACGAATTTCAGTTTGCCATTGATACCTCTTGGAGCAATCAGCGCGGAGGCGGTTATCTTAAGACAACTGAGCTTGACGGTACAGCATATTTTATAGTATCCGGAGGCTTGTCTGATAATACAAAGAAAGCAAATATCAAATGCCTTGTTGACGGAAATTATACGCTGACTCTTACAACATATCCCGGAGCGGATGTTTATGACACCGAGAATCAGTACTATACCGAGGAGACAAAGGGAAATTATAATTCAAATCCTTTTGATACAATCGAGTGGGTTTATAACGGAGAAATGCTTGAACAGACCGGAGATGTAAGCATCAGCTATTATATTAAGGGAGCAAAGATAACAAATTGGGAAGACAGATATGATGATATCTACGGATTTGTAAATGATAACGGAATTCATACACTGGTTATCAATCTTGAAGAGGGCGATGAATTTCTGATGACATCACTTGTTACGTCAAACGGAGCAGACAGTGTCGGAAATGAGTATGTACGTTTCAGTAATATTGTTGACGAGAATTCAAGGAGCTTTGTTTCGGGAACCGAAAGCCAGAACATAATTGCAAATGCAACAGGAAAGTATACCTTTACATATAATCCCGAGACAACTGAGCTTACTGTCGGCTTTGAAGCTGAGCAGTAAGCGTCATCAGGGAATCGGGCTAAATATAGTTTACATGTGTGCAGTCAGGAACGCGGTTGACGGCAAGGTTAAAGCAGTCCATAACCAACTCTGTTTTTGACTGCATATCATATGGTATACAATAGGCTTTTTCGCCAAGACTGCTTTGAAGAGAAGTCTGGAAATAGGCAATATTTCCTTCAAAGTCGGGAATTGAGTTATTTACAAAAACTACATTTTTGAAGGTATCACAAATAAGCTTCTTAAGCTCAGAATTATTGGGCTCAAGAAGTACAAGACTGTAGGAATCGGCGCCGAAGTGATCATCTGCGAGCTTCTTCAGGCGTGCATAGTCCGTGCATATCTGAAAGAAAATCTGAAGCGGTGTCGGCATCAGACCGTCGATTGAAATAAGCGGGATGAAGTTTTTATCTCCGAGTTCAAGGAAGAACGCGGAATCGGTGTCGTAGCAGAAAATGGCATCTGCATAGTCAAGCTGTGAAATATCAGAGCTGTTCTGCAGAAGAAGGTGGTATCCGTGTTTTTTAAGGACAGCTGTAAGACTTTTGGCAACTGTAAGCTGCTCAAAGCGCTTGTACAGAGAAGTCTCATCGGGAAGATAGAGAGCAACATTATAGGTTTTATTTGTTGCCAGTGATTTTGCCGAGGAATTAGGCTTATAGTCCAGAAGATTGATAATCTGAAGCACCTTTTTCTTCGTTTCACTGCTGATTCGCTGGTCATCGCGCCCGTTAATAACATAGGATACGGTTGCTACCGAAACACCTGCCTGTCTGGCTATATCTCTCATTGTGTATTTTTTGCTCATAGTCTATTTATATACCGTGATGATGAAGTTTGTCAATGAATAAAAAAGTAAAAGGAAATCACTAAATATGAATAAGCATGCACTATTACATGTACAGGATTCAAAGTTCTGCTTTCCGACAGATGACAAAACCGTTATTTTGCGTCTTCGAACTGCCCGTGAGGACAGACCTGAAAAGATAGAGGTTGTTTACGAAAGTAAATATCTTATGTATCTGCAGCAGAAAAGTGAAGAAATGCAACGGCTTTATGAGGATGAGCTTTTTGCTTATTATGAGATAAGGCTGAGTCTTTCGGATGTAAGACTTGTATATGTTTTCAGGATAAAGGATAGCGGAAAGGAATATTATTTTTCGGAGGACGGATTAAGTGAAGAATATGATTTTACGCTTGCGTATTTTAACTGCTTCCAGCTGCCTTATATAAATGCGGCTGATGTACATGAGGAAACAGAATGGATGCGCAGTGCAGTTTTTTATGAGATATTTACCGACCGGTTCTGTCGTGGTATAAATAAGGATAAGGACTATATCAATATGGAATGGGGAGAGATTCCCGGACCTAAAAGCTTTGCCGGAGGAGATATACCGGGAATCATATTAAAGCTTGATTACATAAAACAGCTTGGCGTAAATGCAATCTATCTGACACCGATTTTTTGCGGAATATCAAATCACAAATACGACATTTCGGATTATCACAGGGTTGATGAAGGCTTCGGAACAAACAAGGATTTTAAGAGGCTGGTTTGGGAAGCCCACAGGCGCGGTATAAGGATTGTGCTTGATGCTGTTTTTAATCATTGCAGTGAGCTGCTTCCCGAGTTTCGTGATGTCGTTGAAAAGGGAAAGGCTTCTGAGTATTACGACTGGTTTATAATAAAGGGCGATTATCCGCAGAAGAATCCGCTAAATTACGAGGTTTTTGCATTTTGCTCGTATATGCCGAAGTTCAATACCTCGAATCCGAAGGTGCAGGACTTTTTGCTTGACATTGCTTCTGAGTGGATTGAAAAATATGATATTGACGGCTGGAGACTGGATGTGTCGGACGAGGTATCGCATGACTTCTGGCGGATGTTCAGAAAGCGTGTAAAGAGTGTAAAAAAGGATGCGGTAATAATCGGCGAGAACTGGCATGATGCAAACAGCTTTCTTTACGGAGACCAGTATGACGGAATTATGAATTATGCCTTTACCAAAGCCTGCCTTGACTTTTTTGCCTTTGAAAGCGCGGATGCCGCGGGCTTTGCGGGCAGACTAAACTCTCTTCTTATGAGAAACACAGAGCCGGTTAATAACATGATGATGAATCTTCTGGACTCACATGATACCGACCGCTTTTATACAAGCGTAGGGAAAAGCCGGAGCAGGCTGCTTGCGGCGGCAGCAGTTATGTGTATGTTTGTCGGAGCTCCCTGTATTTACTATGGAACTGAGCTTCCGCTTGAGGGTGGCTATGACCCGGACAATCGCAGATGCTTTGACTGGGATGCGGCAGAATCAGGCAGTGCTTTTACAGCCCTGCTAAAAGAGCTTCTTTCACTGCGCAGTCTTACCGTGGTTCAGAGAGGAGCAATAAAAATAGAGGCTGTGGGTGAGCTTTTTTCGATAACACGAAGCGACGCGAGGGAAAGCTTAAGGCTTTTTGTTAATATGTCGGGAGAAGGGACCGCATGTATCGCAAATGGGAGTGTAGTTACTTCGCACGGGTATAATGCCGGTCTTCTTGATAATGAAGGCTATGTTGTAATCAGAAACGGAGGAAATGAAACAGCATGAAAAAGATTATATGCATGATTCTTATTCTTACAATGGTAATCGGATGCTTTGGCGGCTGCGGGTCGAAAAGCGGCGAGGCGGATTCCTCTGATGCGGGAAAGGGTACATCAGGAGAGGCGAGTACCGGAAACAAAGTCAGCGCGGGAGAAGCCGCGTCCGCAAGTGAGGCGGAGGCTATGCTGAAAAATATATACAGCGGCGAGCTTGAAAGAAACGTGACAATAAGGGTTCTTGAGAATGATACTGCAATTGAGCAGGGGTATTTCAAGGAGCTTATTGAAGCCTTTAATGCCAAATATGCCGAGTATGGTATTGTGGCGGTTGATGCTAATATGGATCAGTACAGTAATCTTGCTGATGACGGCCCTTACGGCTACGGTCCCGACATATTGTATCAGGCGAATGATATCATTATGAAATATGTTGAAGGTAAGCATATTTATCCTATACCGGCAGAGTCCCTTGAGTGCTTCGCGGAGATTCCGCAGAATGCGTGGGAGCCCTATAAGGCTGATGTGAACGGGACGGAATATTATATGGGTGTACCTGTAAATGTACAGTCTTCAATGCTTTATTACCGTAAGGATTTACTCCCGGAGAACTGGGAGACAGAATGGGATGATGATAAGAATAATATTCCCGACATGATTGAAAGCTGGAATTCGATGTATCGCTATTCGAAGCAGCTTAAGGATGAGGGCAACGGAAGATTCGGATACATGCGCTCAATATATGATGTTTACTTCTCTTCCGGCTTTCTTTTCTCATATGGGGCATATGTGTTCGGAAACAATAACAGGGATAATAAGGATATAGGTTTTTCGGCAGGCAATGCGGTGACGGGAGCCAATATTTTATTAAAGCAGGCAGAGCTTATGGATGAAGGCTGCATCGATGATTCGATTACGGTCGGAGCACCGAGCAAAATGGCTGAGGGATTGTATTTCGCTACAATGACAACCCCGGATGTATATACTCTTTACCTGAATCAGCTTATACGTGTATATGAAAACAACGGCATGAGCAGTGCAGAGGCTGAGGCGCTTGCAAAGGAAAATCTGGTTATGACGGATGTTCCGAAGCTTCCCGCAAGCGGTGATTTGACTGAGGAAAACCCGGAGCTTATTCCGCTTAAGGCAATGGGAGGTGTTAACGGATACGCAATCAGCTCATATACAAAAGCACCGAACGCATGTCTTGCATTTATTGAGTTCGCAACCGGCTATGAAAATGTTATGAAAAGACATGAGCTGCTTGGTATTGTTCCGGCGCGTAAGGATGCAGCTAACGCAATAGGCGGAATAACAGAGGTCATGTTTAAGAACCTGAATGAGGGAAATATTGTAATAATGCCTTCTATCAGTGCGGTTGAGCAGATATGGACCCCGGCGCAGACCTTTTTCCAGGATATCGCGAAGGATGCGTTCAGAACAGATGATAAGAAATACACAACGGATGAGAGTATAAAGGCGGCACTCGAAAATGTTGATAAGCAGATTTATGATGCTATTCATACACTTTCAACGGAATAGTGAATCGAGGTAGATATGAAGGTAATAATAAAAGGCAGACCTAACAGAAATGTTAAGGCGAGCATGCTTCTTATGGGGCTCGGACAGCTTATGTACGGGCAGATTGCAAAGGGACTGCTCTATTTCGGAGTATTGGTTCTTGGAGTGGTATATTTCTTTACGCGCGGAATAGATGATTTGGCAGGACTGATAACTCTCGGTACAAACGAAGCCGATCCGTGGCTCGGAAGAGAGGGCGATAATTCGGTAATTATGCTGCTCATGGGAATTCTGGCTGTTCTGGCGGCAGTACTTCTTATTCTTTGCTACATATCTAATGTCAGGGATGCACTTCAGACGCAGAGATGCTGCGAAAGAGGAGAGAAGCCGTCAGGCTTTAAGGATGATGTTAAGCAGCTGTTAGATAAGAAATTCTATAAGGCAGTTTTATTTCTGCCGGTGATTGGGGTATGCGTATTCAGTATACTGCCCATAGTATTTATGATAGCAATAGCCTTTACGAATTACGGCGGAACCATAGTCCCGCCAAAGCTTATTGACTGGATTGGAATAGATAATTTTGTTCAGGTTGCAACGCTTTCGCAGTTTGCTCCTACCTTTGGGAGAATTCTGATATGGAATCTGCTTTGGGCACTGCTGTCAACGGCAATTAATTATTTTGCGGGCCTCGGACTTGCATTGCTCCTTAATAAGCAGTGCGTTAAGAAAAAGGCATTCTGGAGAGCGTTTCCGGTTCTTGCGTATGCGGTTCCCGGCTTTATTACTCTGCTTGGCTTCAAGTTTATGTTTTCCTACGGAGGTCCGATAAACAACATTATTACGGACCTTGGCTATCAGGCAGTGGGATTCCTCGACATTGACGCGAAATGGACGGCAAGAATACTCGGACTTGCAATAAATGCATGGATAAGTGTTCCGTCGATAATGCTGCTGGCAACAAGCCTGCTTTCAAATATGGATACAACTCAGAGTGAGGCGGCAAGAATTGACGGTGCGGGTGCATGGAAGCGGTTCAGGCATATTACACTGCCGTTTGTGGTGTTTTCAACTACACCTGTTCTTATATCGCAGTTTATCGGTAATTTTAATAACTTCGGTATTTTCTTTTTCCTGCGCGGAGGCCTGTATATCGACGGATATTTTCTTGCGAGTGATACGGACCTTCTGATTAACTGGCTGTACAATCTTTCTATAGATAATAATTACTACGGTATCGGAGCCACAATAAGTCTTGTTATCTTTATGATAACATCGCTTCTGTCGCTGATTATCTATACGCGCAGTTCATCCTACAGAGAGGAGGATACCTTCAAATAATGAGAACACGTTTTTTGAAGGCCGTCGACTGGGCGGCTACGCATATTATTTTACTGGCGGTATGCTTTATATTCTTTTTTCCGTGCCTTTGGCTGATTCTTGCATCCTTCAGTAAATCGGGCTCGATATATACCTTTGACGGTTTCTTCCCGAGTGAATACAGCTTTGACACATTTAAGATGCTGTTTACCGATACGGAAATGTACAATTATCCGCGCTGGTTCATGAACACATTGTTCATTGCGGTGTTCAGCGCACTGATAGGAACATTTCTCACGATACTTACGGCATATACAATGTCACGTTTTCGCTTTTCGGGCAGAAAGGCGATGATGAAAACAACGCTTATTCTGGGCATGTTTCCGTCCTTTATGGGTATGATAGCGGTATACATAATAATGACCCAGTTCGGGCTGATTAACACTAAATGGGGTCTGATACTGATTTACAGTGCATCAGCGCCGATGGGCTATCTGACACAGAAGGGCTTTTTTGATACCATATCAATGTCAATTGATGAAGCTGCAAGAATTGACGGTGCAACTAATTTTCAGGTGTTTACAAGGATTAACCTTCCGATTTCAAAGCCGATTATCGTATACACGGCTCTGACAAGCTTCACCTTCCCGTGGAGTGATTATCTGCTTCCGAAGCTTTTGCTGAAGGAAAAGGATCTTTATACGGTAGCCGTAGGGCTTATGAATCTCGGCGAGACGGAGTTTGCACGTTTTGCTGCCGGCTCTGTATTTATTGCGGTACCTATTGTTGCTTTGTACTTTGTTTTGATACGATTCTTTGTGAGCGGAATGACAGCCGGAGCTGTCAAGGGTTAGCGGCTATCCGGTGAGCAGCTCCTCATCTAGTAATTCTCTTGTAATATAAATAGGGTAAGCAGGCGGACACTGTCGGTATATATTTCCGAAGTGTCCGTTTTTTTTCGTGCTTGCATGCCATTTGACCAGACTTATGCGGTAATTGCTAAGCTCGATGCAGGTAATACCGTACGGATGAACGCAGCTGCCGCAGTTGTAATAGGGAGAAAGACTGTTTCCAAGCGTCGGGCTGTGCGTATGACCGGTAATGAGCATACAGTCGGAGCGGATGGCATAGGAGAGATATCTTTTTTCAAGCTTTGATTTTTTTGTATTATTTTTGGCTGCGCTTGTCGGGTCAAGAAAACCGAGAGCTTCCAGCGGAGTCCAAAGATACCGGACAAGAAAGCGGGCAAGCCTCCAGAAAACGGAGTTAAGCAGGTCGGCCTGATGTCCGTGTGTAACCCTAAGCTCCGTATTAAGAGCGGAATGTTTTAATATAAGCCCTTCGTGAATGCTGAAATCCGGTGAATATTTTTTCTTCATCATATCATGATTGCCGTAGAGCATAAAAAGTCTGTTTTCGTCACGAAATTTCATAAGGAGCCGGAAAATATCCGAATGTATTTCATTAATACGGCACTGCTTTCTGTTCTCCCAAAGCTCATCGCCGTCACCGACCTCAATATAGCAGTAGCCGTACTGATGGTAATACTGCAGGGCAGCAGTATATATATCTGTGTTTTTCAGAAAATTATCATTGTTATTGCCGATTCCCCGGTGGCAATCACTGAAAAAAACATATTTTGTGTTCCTGTCTAGCGGCAATACCGGAGCTTTTTCAAAGGCATGGTCCAAACGTCTGTAATAGCCCATAATGGCCTCCGATTATGCGCCATGACGGATTTTGCGGTCAGATCACGGCGGCAATGTTTGTTACAGTATATTCATTTTGCCGTTGCGACGTGAAGACGGCAGTAATAAAGCTGATTCTTTTGGGTATTATATTAACGGTTAGCTTGTAAATTACTTAATTAGCAGTTGACTTGCAGTAATGCATATGATATTATTTTATCGATATGCAGATATCGATAAACGAATAGCAATAGGAGGGTTATGTAATGAAGGGTTTTGCGATGTTGAAAATTGGTGCTACCGGCTGGGTAGAGAAAGAGATTCCGAAGTGCGGACCGCTTGATGCGATTTGTAAGCCGCTGGCACTTGCTCCCTGTACATCCGATATTCATACTGTATGGGCAGGTGCAATCGGTGATCGTAAGGATATGATTCTCGGACATGAGGCAGTCGGAGAGGTTGTTGAGGTAGGTAGTCTTGTACGTGACTTCAAGCCCGGTGACCGCGTTCTTGTTTCTGCAATTACTCCTGACTGGAATTCATTAGAGGCACAGGGCGGCTTCTCGATGCATTCGGGCGGAATGCTTTCCGGCTGGAAGTTCTCTAACTTTAAGGATGGCGTTTTTGCTGAGTATTTCCATGTTAATGATGCTGACGGTAACCTTGCACACTTACCTGAGGGTATGGATATTGCGGCAGCAGCTATGATAGCTGATATGGTTCCCACAGGCTTCCACGGTGCTGAGCTTGCTGATATACAGTATGGTGATAATGTTGCGGTTATCGGTATCGGACCTGTAGGACTTATGAGTGTTGCGGCAGCAGCTATCCGCGGTGCGGCTAATATTTATGCTGTTGGTTCACGTCAGAATTGTATAGATCTTGCACTTGAGTTTGGTGCTACGGATATTATCAACTACCGTAACGGCGGTATCGTTGAGCAGATAATGGACAAGACAAACGGACAGGGCGTTGATAAGGTTATCGTTGCAGGAGGAGATAATGATACATTTGCTCAGGCTATGAAGATTCTTAAGCCCGGCGGAATTATCGGTAATGTTAATTATCTTGGTGAAGGTGATGTTGTCGGAATCCCGAGAGCAGAATGGGGCTGCGGAATGGGACATAAGCAGTTACGCGGCGGCTTAATGCCCGGCGGTCGTTTACGTTCAGAGAAGCTTGCACGTCTCGTTATGGCTAACCGTATCCATCCCGAGAAGCTTATCACACACAGATTCACAGGTCTCGAAAACGTTGAGCCTGCATTAATGCTTATGAAGGATAAGCCGAGAGATCTTATTAAGCCTCTCGTAATTATCGAATAACAGAATATAACAATATTCCCCGGAGCAAGCTGTGCTTCGGAATTGAGGATAGCGTGAAAAAATGTCCCGTTACTATGATTGATATCATATGACGGGACATCTTTTATGCCATTGTAAATACTGCGGTAACAGACATGCAATTATTATGTACGGAAGCATATATATCACCGGTCATCAGCTGCATAAGATTCCGGCATATGTACAGTCCGAGTCCGCTTCCGCTTTTTCCCGACGAATTTGAACCGCGCCAGAAGCTGTCAAAGATATGAAGGGTTTCGGCATCCGATAATGTACAGCCGCTGTTCCTTACAGTAATCAGCCGGCAATTGTCTTCTTCGTCAAACAGAATTTCGATAAAGCTGCCATCACCGTATTTTATTGAGTTTTCAATAATGTTTTGAAGAACCTCGATGCTTCTTTCATAGTCTCCCTTAAGCAGGCAATCGGTATAAATGCCGACTGAAAAGGGAATGTGTACCAATGACAGCTTTTCTTTATAATAATTATGAATTGCATTTATCAGCTCCGACAGGTAGAATTCCGTATTGCTGACCTCGAAATGCAGGAAGTCTTCTCCCGAAGCTCTGATAATCTGTGATATATATTTTTCAATTTCATCTGCCTTGGCAGTGATGTTTTGAGCGGTTTCACGCTGCTTTTTTGCTTCGGTGTAAAGCCCCCTTGAGAGAGCAGAGGAATAAAGCTTTATGGCTGACAGGGGTGTTTTTATATCGTGTGAAAGAGAGAGCAGAAGCGTTTGCTTGTCGTGCTGAAGATTAAGCTCACGCTGCTTTTGCTGCTCAAGATTCTCGCGAAGCTGGTCGATACCCCAGATAAATTTTCCAAAATAGCGATTCTTATTTTCATCAACGGGAAGAATAAGATTGCCTTTAGAGAGCTCATAGGGAATTTCCTTCAGCCGGTCAAACGGCAGGAGAATTCTGCTGCGGACGTAGAAAAGAAGCGAAACGGCAGTACAGCCTATAAGTATCACTGCGGCATTTACGGCTATAGCGGCAGTGTATCCGTCAGACGGCGGTATGTATCCGAAGCGAAAGAGGGTACCGTTAACTTCCCGAAACAGATAATTGCCGTCGGCTTCAAAAAAGTCTGTATCATTTGCAGAATACACGGTAATATCGCTAATATTCTCATATAAAGATAAATCAACTGCCCAAGGTCCGTCATTTTCAATAATCCTGGTGATTCTGCTCAGGTCAACAAGATAGGGCTTATCACGACCGGGCAGTGAATTATCGGAAAGAACGATATTAACAATTGCAAGCGCAATAATTATCAAAATAATAAAGGCGGTAAGTATACGGTTAAATGCTTTCATACAAATTTATACCCCACTCCCCAAACGGTAAGAATATGTTCGGGATTCTTTGGATCTCTTTCGAGCTTCTGCCTAAGCCACTTAATATGAACCGTCAGGGTCTGGAGCTCCGAAAAGCTGTCGCTGCCCCATATACTGTTAAAAATGTATTCCCTGTTAAGCACCCTGCCCTTGTTTTCAAGGAGAAGGAGCAAAAGCTCAAATTCCTTTGCCGTCATTTCGACGGGGATATCGTTTTTGTAAACAGCTTTTGCTGATTTATTAAGTCGTATATTCCCCTCCGTGATTTCGTCAACGGCATATCTTCGTTTAAAAATCCCCTTAATTTTTGCAAGAAGGATATCAATATCATAGGGCTTTTCAATATAATCGTCAGCGCCGAGCGAAAGACCGTTAAGCTTGTCGCTTTTATCTGCTTTTGCACTGACGATAATTATAGGGGTATTGCTTTGTGTGCGGATTTTTTCACATACGGCAAAGCCGTCAGTGCCGGGGAGCATAATGTCCAGCAAAACAAGCCTCGCACCGTATCTTTCATAAAGCTGCAAGGCCCTTTCGCCATTGGGTGCTGCCGTTACAGTGTAATTCTCCGCGCGCAGAAAATCGCATAGCAGGTCTGATAATTCCTTATTATCTTCAACGATTAGAATGTCAGTCATATTTTTCCGTTCCGGGAGCCCTTACCAGCCCATGTCCATAAGCCAGCCGCTTAATGTGCGCTCACGCTCCCTAAGCTCTGAGGGTGAGTTGTATCTGTCCAAATTATATTGTCCTTTTATATTTCCGTCAACTATGTAGAGAACGCGCGAGCATTTGGATGCTACCTTTACGTCATGTGTTACGAGCATTATGGTTGTGCCGTCGCGGTTGAGCTTTGCCAGCTCCTCCATAACCTCTTCGGAGGCATTACGGTTCAGGGCGCCGGTAGGCTCATCGGCAAAAATCATTTTTGGATTGTTTATCATGCTGCGGCAGATGCATGCCCGCTGGAGCTGTCCTCCCGATACCTCGTTTATGTCGCTGTCGGCAATATCAGCTATTCCGAGCCTGTGCATCAGTCCTTCGCCTCTTTCTGTAAGGCTTTTGCGGCTTTCTTCAGTCTTTTTGGACTGAAAGGCAGGGAGCAGTATATTATCAAGAATGGTCAGATTTTTCAGCATATACATCTGCTGGAAAATAAAGCCCATCTCATCAAGCCTTAAGGCAGCAAGCTCCTTTTCCTTCATATCCGTAAGGCTTTTTTGGCAGAAGTCAACATTACCGGAGGTGACGGCGTCCATACCGGATACGGTGTAAAGCAGGGTAGACTTACCTGAGCCCGAAGGCCCCATAATTGCAACCATTTCACCTTCGTCTACAGAGAAGCTGACATTGCGCAGAACATTGTTCTGATGCTTATTCACGATATATGTTTTACAGAGATTTTGTACATTTAAAATTGTTTTCATGGCTTTCTCCTTTATTCATTTCCGGAGGCTGCTGAAGCTGTTATTTTTCCGGAGTAGAGTGATGTTATTAATGAGCAGATTACGGTTATTGCAAGCACAATAGCGGGGTAGATTACAAAAAGCTCGAGCGGGACGTATCTGAAGCTGACGCCATAGCTTGCCCCCATCATTGAGAATACCGGGCCTATTGTCAGGGAGGTTAACGGAATGACCAGTACGAGGGCAATGATGGTTGAAATAATACCGATTATTATGAAGCGGCAGGTGTGCCACCTGACAATATCTCCTGTTTTAAAGCCGACAGCCTTCAGGATTGCAATTTCATTACGTTCGCCTGAAATGAACGAGCGCTCCATCAGAATCGTTATAAGGGCAATAATAATCAATGTGACACCGAGTGTCAGGTATTTGGTGCTTTCTACCATGTCAGCCACACCGATCAGCATTTCGATGTATTTATCTGCAGTGTATATTTTTTCGGTATCGAAAAGCTCCTTCATTGCTTCAATACGCTCTAAAACGGTATTCGAATCAGGGTTGTCGGTAAAATCTATCTGGTATGCAAAAAAGCTTGAAATCCGGGCAAATTCAAATTCCGCAGCTTCATGAAGCCGGACACCCTCCCCCATTTTTACCATACTCTGGAACATGGCTGTAATAATGTATTCTCTGCTTCCGAAGCCGTGTTCGATAACAACCGTGTCACCGATTCCGGCACCGATTTTTTCTGCAACAGGCTCTGTTATTGCAATTTCATTTTCATTTTGCGGGGGAGTGCCTTTGTAGTACCGGTACATATCGGCGGTTGTATTAATTCCCTGCATAATGGTTGAATTGTAGCTTTTATCGCCGAAGGTGATATTAAGCTTTGTCATAACCTCGTAGGAGCAGGCGGCAGGCATTCCGTTTTCGGCAAGCCTTTCTTCAAGAGCCTTTAATCCTTCCTCTGCTCTTTGACGACCGTCATGAGTTATATAGGAGGAGAGCTCGTTATCATTATCATAGAACGCATCGCTTTCATAAATTCCGAATGCATATGCCAGCTCCCCGCTTTTTAGGGTATTTACCGTATTGGTAAGTATGAGTACCAGCAGAAGGCAAAGCGTGTAGGTGAGTATTACGGTAAAGAAGCGCTTCGGATGGCTGACGATGTCGTTAAGCGCCATAAATACGGAAGGTCTTGCATTGATTTTTGCCATGCGAAGCCTGCTCTTTTTTCCGAAACGTTCTCCCGTAGTACCGTTTCTGATTGCATCAAGCGGCGTAAACCTTTTAATCCTGCCCGTACATTTGAAGCAGAAAAGAAGAATTATTGCAACAACCAGAAGGCAGCAGACAAGATTTATAAATATTGCATTGTCGTTTCCAAGCAGCATTGACTGAGCTGCTCCCTTTAGAAGCAGTGAAGCAAACGGGATACTTGCTGCAAAGCCTATAACCGCACCGGCAACGGCAAGAGCAAGGTATTTTATCATATACAGCTGACGTATTTTTGTGTCACGGATTCCGATGGCCTTCATGATTCCGATTTCGCGGAATTCTTCGGAAAGTGTAAACATGATTGTAAAACGCAGAACGACAAATGCAACAAGTATGAGGCAGATACTTACAACGAGTAAAACACCTGCTATAACCATGTCCATGACGTAGGTCATTTTGACCATGGCAATGTCATCACTGAATTTGACCGACGGGATATCGGAAACCCCGTCCTTTACTGCGGCAGTGTCATCTGAGTTAATATAGCAGAGGCAGCCGCTGTAATATGTATATATTTTTTCGTCGGAATAGAATTTATTAAAATCAGATTCGTTCATGAGTATTCTTGTAATTCCCATCAAATCAGAGCCAAGCATGGCATCCTTACAGGATCCGGCGATTTTAAGCTTCATTGTAATACCTTCAAATCTGATTTCGATTGTGTCGCCGACCTCAAGCTCATTAGTAGTCATGGTTTTTGCAGAAATTATTACAGAGCCCTCATCGACCTTAGTAATTATATTATCTGATGAGTCAAAGAGGTTAATTGCAGCATCGTCCATACTCATGAGAACAGTTTTGTTTTTTAGTCCGGAAATGGGGCTTCCGTCTTTGTAATAGCTGTCGGGAGAAGCATATATTACATTTTCTATACGGAAGCTTTCAACCTCCGGAATATCTGCAAGCACTTCATCTATCGGGGTTTCACCGGATACATTGGAGGCAGCAATAAAATAATCGGGCATATTGGCCTTTTCAAAGAAATAGTCGAGGGCATTTGTCACGGTTACGATATTATTGGCGCTGCTGGCTATAAACATTGCGGCAAGCGTAATAAACAGCAAAAGCGTGATGTTCATTGTTCTTTTTCGTTTCAAATCCTTTTTCAAAATTCGCAGATTCATTTAATCCTCCGTTAGTTCTTAATCTGTTTTGGCTATATAATAATACCCGAATTATTAAATAATCCTTAAATATGAAAAAACTCCGCTCTGAAATTGAGCGGAGTTGATTCGTTTGTTTGTGCTTATGCCTTGTGATGAACTCTGATAAGGCCTGTGAGCTTTGAAAGCTCCATAACAACAAGAGGTACCAGGCAAAGTCCCAATGCATAAAGATAGAGCTTCGTTGTGAGCAGCACGAGACCAAAGGCGGTGCGCAGAGGTGTAAACAATACAACGCACACAAGAACCAATGATGAAAGGCATGCTATGTTCAGCTTTTTATTGCCGAAGAAGCCGATTTTAAACAGTGAACGGTCCGAACGCATATTATAGGACTGAACAACCTGTGATAATGCAAGTACTATGAAAGCCATTGTCTGTCCGGCTTCAATGCTTCCGCCAAGGTTTACGCCGAGACGATAGCCGATCAGAGTAAGAATCGCAAACATTATGCCCTGTAATACAACCCTTACACCGAGACCGTGGGCAAAAATTCCCTCGTTCTTAGGCTTGGGCGGCTGCTTCATTATATCCTTATCAATTTCCTCCATGCCGAGTGAGATGGCGGGAAGACTGTCCGTTACAAGATTTATCCAGAGCAGCTGCATTGAGAGCAGCGGCGACTGATGCCAAACCATCATTGAGGCAAATACGGTTATTACCTCGCCGATATTTGTACCGAGAAGGAAGCCGACAACCTTTTTAATATTTGCGTAAATGCCTCTGCCTTCACGTACTGCTGAAACTATGGTTGCGAAATTATCATCCATAAGGGTCATGTCTGAAGCGCCCTTTGCAACGTCTGTTCCGGTTATGCCCATGGCGCAGCCGATATCTGCTGCTTTAAGTGCGGGGGCATCATTTACACCGTCGCCGGTCATGGAAACAATCTGACCCCTGCGCTGCCATGCCTTAACAATACGGATTTTGTTTTCGGGAGAAACACGTGCATATACCGAAATGCGTGCAACCTTTTCATCAAGCTCTGCGTCCGTCATGGCATCAAGCTCGGTTCCGGTAATTGCGAGGTCACCCTCTTCAAGAATTCCGAGCTCCCTTGCAATGGCCGAGGCGGTTACAACATGATCGCCGGTTATCATAACAGGCTTGATTCCTGCCTCACGGCATACGGCAACGGCATCCTTTACCTCCGGGCGCGGCGGGTCAATCATTCCGACCATGCCCATAAAGGTAAGCTCCCTTTCAAGAAGCTCCATATCGGGTGTCTCAGGGACCTCGGATATTTCTTTATATGCAACGGCAATGACACGAAGTGCTGCCTTGCTCATTTCTTCACAGACCTGCTTTGCTTTTGCAAGGTCACCGGTAATGCAGCGTTCTGCCATCACATCAAAGGCACCCTTTACAATAACCATATTTTTTCCGTCTATGCTCGTGATAACCGACATAAGCTTACGGTCAGAGTCAAAGGGAATCTCCGCAAGTCGCGGATATTTCGAAAAAAGCTCATCCTTCGGCATTCCGTTTTTATGGGCGGCATATATGATAGAGGTTTCGGTAGGATCACCGATATGCTGTTCTCCCTCCTCGGTAAATGCAACGGAGCCGTTACAGCAGAGAGCACCGTATTTTATAAGCTGCAGGATATCCGCGGGAAGAGGGGCGCTTTCAGCCGCTTTATCCGCAGACGGCAGCAGGTTAAGCTCAATAGTCTCGTGAGATAAATCCGTGTATCCCTTTACAAGGGTCATACGGTTCTGAGTCAGGGTTCCTGTCTTGTCGGAGCATATAATTGAAGCGCTTCCGAGTGTCTCAACGGCAGGAAGCCTGCGGATGATTGCGTTCTTTTTTACCATGCGCTGTACGCCGATTGAAAGAACGATGGTTACTATTGCCGGCAGACCCTCCGGGATGGCAGATACGGCAAGCGAAACCGCGGTCATGAATATTTCCATTACGGGAATATCATTAATTACACCTACGACAAAAATTACGGCACAGGCAAGAAGTGCCATGATTCCGAGGTATTTGCCGAGCTGTGCAAGCTTTTGCTGGAGAGGAGTCTGTGTATCCTCCTCATTATCAAGAAGATTTGCTATTTTACCCATTTCGGTTTTCATACCGGTCTGGGTAACTATGGCACTTCCGGTTCCGTAGGTAACGGAGCAGCCGGAGAAAATCATGTTTACCCTGTCTCCGAGAGGTGCATCCTCGGCAACAGCAGCATCTGCTGATTTTTCGGAGGGAAGTGATTCTCCGGTGAGCGCTGCCTCTTCGCACTTAAGGCTTGATGATTTTATCAGTCTGGCATCTGCGGGAATAAAATCTCCGGCTTCAAAGCGTATAATATCGCCGGGAACAAGCAGGGCCGCATCAATAACTGATTCAACACCGTCACGTATTACGCGCGCATGCGGCGCCGAAAGTCCTTTAAGAGCATCAAGCGCTTTTTCCGCTTTGCTTTCCTGCATGACACCCATCAGTGCATTCAGTACGACAATGAGCAGAATAAGTACAGGCTCAAAAAACTCCTTGGGCTCACCCTCATAGCATGCAACCACAAAGGAGATTATTGCAGCCGCAATAAGTATAAGAATCATTACATCCTTAAACTGGTCAATAAATCGTTGGAAATTTGTCTTTTTCTTCTTTTCGCGCAATTTGTTTTCGCCGTAACGCTCAAGCAGTCCGGCTGCCTGTGTCTGCGACAGTCCGCGTTCGGGATCCGACGACAGGGCAGCGAAAATACTGTCCTTGCTTTCACTGTAATACTTCATTTTATCTCCGTTCCGAGAATACTTATCTCTAAATAAATATATTCTACAGTATATATTTTCCACTTTTTCTTTTCAATATAATATAAAAGAAATTTTTATTAATAATTTAAGAAATTGATCAAATGAAAAAGTAAATTCCGCTTTTGAGAAAAAATATCCGTTTTGACCGGAATTTAAAATTTCACATTACGAAATGGATTTGTTTGTGAAAAAAACAACATAAAACAACATAAAAGAAGCAAAAACAAAATAAAATCGTGACAAAGCGTGCGGATTATGTTAATATATACGGGAAAGTGACAGAAAGCAGATTTGTATGAAAAGAGGGCTTTCGGAAAGGGCATGGTTATTAAAATGAACGAATTACAGATTAAGCAGGAAATTTGTGCAATAGGAAAAAGAATTTATGATAGGGAAATGGTTGCTTCAAACGACGGCAATATTTCTGTGAAGCTTTCGGAGAACGAGTTTTTATGCACACCCACAGGTGTAAGCAAGGGATTTATGACTCCCGAGTACATATGCAAGGTTGACCGTGACGGTAATGTAATTGAAGCAAATGAAGGCTTCAGACCCTCGTCAGAGATTAAGATGCATATGCGTGTTTATAAGGAGCGTCCCGATGTTAACAGCGTAGTACATGCACATCCCATGTATGCAACGGCATTTGCAATTGCAGGGATTCCCTTGGTAAAGCCGATTATGCCGGAGGCAGTTATCACTCTCGGAAGCGTTCCGATAGCTAAGTACGGCACACCTTCAACAGAGGAGATTCCCGATGCGGTATCGGAATACCTTCAGGACTACGATGCGGTGCTTCTTGAGAATCACGGCGCACTTTCTTATTCGGATACCTTACTTAACGCATATCATAAGATGGAATCGGTTGAATTTTACGCAAAGCTTCTGTTCCTTTCACGACAGCTTGGCGGACCTAATGAGCTGACACCCGCACAGGTGGAGACACTTTATGATTTACGTGCAAAATTCGGAATGAAGGGAAAGCATCCGAGCGGACGATAAAATAGCAGAAGCGGAACGGAGTAGAAAATGCTGGCACTGGAAAGAAGAGAAGAGATTCTTCACATTATCGGTACAGAAAAGAGTGTTGTTGTTGCGGATTTGAGTAAGCGCTTCAAAGTTACCGAAGAGACAATCCGCAGGGATCTTGAAAAGCTTGATAATCAGGGCTTGTTAAAGAAAACCTACGGAGGAGCGGTTGCAATAGAGAATGTCAGAAAGGAGCTTCCCTATAATACACGCAAAAAATCCAATGTTGAGAAGAAGGAAATCATAGCAGAGCTTACGGCAGGTCTTATTAAGGATGACATGAAGATTATGGTTGATGCAAGCTCCACGGCCGTACTTGCAGCCAAAAAGGCAGCCGAACGCTGCAGGCTTACACTTATTACAAACTCTCTTGAGGTAGTCATGAATACAATAGGTGAGAGCGAGTGCAGGGTGATAAGTAGCGGAGGCAGCTTTAAGGAGCGCGGTCTGTGCTTTGTCGGCAGTCGTGCTGAGGAAACCTTAAAATGCTTTAACGCGGATATGTGTATTATTTCGTGCAAGGGACTCAGTATGCAGGCCGGAGCAACGGACACAAACGATGAGGATATCGGAATAAAGCGGACTATGCTTGAGCAGTCCGCGGTTAAGGTCCTTGTGGCTGACAGCACCAAGCTTAATGAGGTGTCATTTATAAAGGCCTTTGGGGCAGGGGCGGTAGACATTGTTGTTACCGATTCGGAGCCTGATGAGGACTGGAAGGATTTCCTTGAGGAAAACAATGTGGAGCTTATCTATGGACAGGCTGATTAAGGCCTTTCCATGGAAATAATTAATGAAATCCGGCTGTTTGCGGAACAGGAGGCAATATTGAATTACTATTTGGCGGTGGACCTTGGGGCTTCAAGCGGCAGACATATTCTCGGGCATCTCGAGAATGGCAGAATGATAACCGAGGAAATCCACAGATTTGAAAACTATATATATAGTAAAGAGGGAGATGACGGAGCACATCTGTGCTGGAATCATGAGCATCTGTTTAAAGAGATAATTACAGGTATGAAAAAATGCGGCGATGCAGGGAAAATTCCGCAGTCTGTTGCAATTGATACCTGGGGCGTTGATTTTGTCCTTCTGAATAAGGACGGAGAGCTTGTGGGAGATACCGTAAGCTACAGGGATTCCCGAACTGCGGGAGTGGCAGAGGAGGTATATAAAAGTGTTTCTGCAGAGGAGCTGTATGCAGCGACGGGAATGCAGTATGCCGTGTTTAATACGATATATCAGCTCGCTGCGATTAAGAAGCGGAATCCCCGGCAGCTTGACAGCGCCGAAGCTCTTCTGTTTACGCCGGATTACTTTAACTATCTGTTAACGGGCAGGAAAGTGTGTGAATATACGGTTGCCAGCACAAGTAACCTGATTAATGCAAGGACCGGGAACTGGGATTATGAAATAATTGACAGACTTGGATTTCCGCGCCGTATTTTCGGTGAGATTTCTGAGCCCGGTGAGTGCATAGGAAAGCTTTCCGATGCGATTGCAGGGGAGGTAGGCTACAATTGTAATGTGATTCTTGCCGCATCCCATGATACGGCTTCGGCAGTACTTGCTGTTCCGATGCAAAACGCCGAAAACAGTATTTATCTGAGCTCGGGAACCTGGTCATTAATGGGAATTGAGACAAAGGAACCGATTTTGACAGAGGAAAGCAGGCAGAAGAATTTTACGAATGAAGGCGGATATGGCCGTACCTACAGATATCTGTCAAATATAATGGGCTTGTGGATGCTGCAGTCGGTAAGACGCGAGACTGATAAGGATATGACCTTTGCGACTCTCTGCAGGCTTGCGGAGGAGCAGGATTCTTACGAAGGAAGAGTTGATGTTAACGATGAGCGCTTCCTTGCGCCTGAGAATATGAGTGAGACCGTATGCAGGGTTTTGCAGGAGAACGGTTACCGCAAGCCTATTAATACAGGTGAGCTTGCAGCATGTATTTATCACAGCCTTGCAGATAAATATGCCGAGGCGGTTAAGGGCTTTGAGCAGATAGCCGGAAAGAAATTCGAGTGTATACATATTGTCGGCGGAGGCTGCAATGCGGAATATCTCAACAGACTTACGGCAGAAGCTACAGGGAAGACTGTGTATTCGGGACCTTCCGAGGGAACAGCCATCGGCAATATTCTGGTCCAGCTTCTTCGGAGCGCGGAATTAAAGAATGTAGCTGAAGCAAGAAAAGTTGTTTATGACTCATATGAGATAAAAAGGTTTTGACAAATGAAACATAGTTTTGTATAATGAAACCAAAAGAATTCACAGGAGGTATTTCAGCATGAGTGTTTTAAATTCATTTTCACTTGAAGGAAAAATTGCACTTGTTACCGGTGCATCTTACGGCATAGGCTTTGCGATTGCCAGCGGTATGGCAGCAGCCGGTGCCAAAATCGTGTTTAATGATATTAATCAGGAGCTTGTTGACAAGGGTCTTGCAGCCTATAAGGAGGCAGGAATCGATGCTAAGGGTTACGTATGTGACGTAACTGACGAGGACGCAGTGAATGCACTGGTTGCTGAGGTTGAGAAGGAAGTCGGTGTTATTGATATCCTTGTTAATAATGCAGGAATTATCAAGAGAATTCCTATGTGCGAGATGAAGGCATCTGAGTTCAGACAGGTTATCGATGTTGACCTTAACGCACCCTTTATCGTGTCGAAGGCAGTTATTCCGTCAATGATTAAGAAGGGCGGCGGAAAGATAATTAACATCTGCTCAATGATGAGCGAGCTCGGTCGTGAGACCGTTTCTGCATATGCGGCAGCAAAGGGCGGTTTAAAAATGCTCACAAGAAATATTGCTTCCGAGTACGGCGAGTTTAACATTCAGTGTAACGGTATCGGACCCGGATATATCGAGACTCCTCAGACAGCACCTTTACGTGTTGACGGACATCCTTTTAACAGCTTTATTATTTCAAAGACTCCGGCTGCACGCTGGGGAAGAACAGAGGACCTTGTAGGACCTGCGGTATTCCTTGCTTCTGAAGCATCAAACTTTGTAAACGGACATATTCTTTATGTTGACGGCGGTATTCTTGCTTACATCGGAAAGCAGCCGTAATATATGAATCTGAGAGAATGCAAACGCTGTCTGCTGTATGAAATGGCAGATGATGCTGCATATGAAAGTGTAAAGAATTATATCAACGCAATGGACCCAAAGCTGAAGGCGGCGGAGGAGCTTTATAAATCCCGCCTTGAAAAATGCCGCGAATGTGATTATCTGCTCTCGGGCATGTGCCGGGCATGCGGGTGCTTTGTTGAGATTCGGGCAATCAGAAGGGATGCTGAATGTCCGGCGGCACAAAAACGCTGGTAAGCATTGTTTCGTTCGGATTAACAGCAGGATATATTATTGTATACATTTTAGGAGGATATATGGAAACCAGAATGTCATCTTCACCCAGAGACGTGAAATATTACACAACAGACAGACTTCGTGAGGAGTTTCTTATTGATGATTTATTTCAGATTGATGATATAAAGCTTGTTTACAGCTATATTGACAGAATCATTACAGGTTCTGCGGTTCCTGTTAATAAAGAGCTTAAGCTTACGGCAGGAGACGAGCTTCGGGCAGATTATTTCCTTGAGAGAAGAGAACTCGGTGTTATCAACATCGGCGGTAAGGGAAGCGTAATCGTTGACGGTAAGGAATATGTTCTTGAATATAAGGAAGGTCTTTATGTTGGTATGGGTTCAAAGGATATCAGCTTTAAGAGCGCTGATTCTTCAGCACCTGCTAAGTTTTATCTGAACAGTGCACCCGCTCATAAGACTTATCCCACTGTTCTTATTAAGCCTGAGGGAACACCCGGAGAGGGCATTGTAATTGTTAAGGATGAGAACAAGGTTGAGCTCGGTTCACTTGAGGAATCAAATCACCGTACAATCTGTAAGTATATTCTTCCCGGTCAGGTTGAGAGCTGTCAGCTCGTTATGGGTATGACAAAGCTTGAGCCCGGCAGTGTTTGGAATACTATGCCGTGTCATACACATGACAGACGTATGGAGGTTTATCTTTACTTTGATATGGGTCCCGAGGATCTTGTGTTCCATTACATGGGCGAGCCTACCGAGACACGTCACATTATTATGAGAAATGAGCAGGCTGTTATTTCTCCCAGCTGGTCGATTCATGCGGGCTCAGGTACACGCGCTTATACCTTTATCTGGGGTATGGTCGGCGAGAATCAGGCATTTGGCGACATGGACGGCTGTGCAATGAAGGATTTAAGATAAGCTTTGAATATTGCAATATATCAGATACAGCAAAATCCCGACGTTTGTCGGGATTTTGTGTTTGCAGTTTATTTCATAAAGAATTTAATTATTTTGTCATTCCGCTTATTGTATGGACGGTAGCGCATTTTAAGGTCAATAAGGTTTGATTTCTTTAATATGCTGCGGTAGTGGGTAAAGGTATCAAAGCTTTTCTTACCGTGATAGCTTCCCATTCCGGATGCACCTACTCCGCCGAAGGGCATATAGGGAGTTGCAAGATGAACTATCGTATCATTTATGCAGCCGCCTCCGAAGGAGCAGCTGTCGAGAAATTTCTTCTCAAGCTTTTTATCCCTGGTAAATAAATAAAATGCAAGCGGCTTCGGATGACCGGTAATGTAGCGTATGCATTCCTCCGGGTCGGTGTATTCAAGCATCGGAAGAATCGGTCCGAAAATCTCTTCATTCATAATTGGAGAATCGGGAGCAACATTATCAAGCAGTGTCGGTTCAATAAAGCGGCGTTCCCTGTCTGTGCCGCCTCCGACAACAGGCTTTCCGCTGTTAAGGAGTCCCGCAACACGTTCAAAATGTCTGCTGTTTACGATAACATTCATATCTGACATATTACCGTCGGGAAAGAATTCCCTGAGGGCTGCAGCAAAGGCATCAATAAATTCAGCCTTAACCGATTTGTGTATGAAAAGATAATCGGGCTCAACACAGGTCTGACCTGCATTAAGCACCTTGCCGAAGGCAATCCTTCTTGCCGCAAGACGTATATCGGCAGTTTTGTCAACAATAACGGGGCTCTTACCGCCAAGCTCAAGGGTAATCGGAGTAAGGTTTTTGGCTGCACTTTCCATAACAAGCTTTCCTACAGTGGGGCTTCCGGTGAAGAATATATAGTCAAAGCACTGCTCCAGAAGAGCAGCATTCTGCTCACGTCCGCCTTCAATTACTATGATATATTCGGGCGGAAACACACTTTCAAGAAGCTTTTTCAAGGCCTTACTGGTTTCCGACGTGTATGCCGAGGGCTTAACTATTGCCGTACAGCCTGCCGAGATGGCACCGATAAGCGGTGACAGGCAGAGCTGAATAGGATAATTCCAGGGTGACATGATAAGGGCAACACCATAGCCTTCGGGAGAAACAAAGGATTTTGAAGGAAACTGTGCGAGCGGTGTACGCACTTTTCTATTCTTCATCCACTTTTTAAGATGCTTTTCATGGTAGCTGAGCTCCTCAAGAACCATTCCGATTTCGGTCATATAAACCTCGGAACGACATTTGTTCATATCCTTCTGCATGGCTTCGTAAAGAAGCTCCTCGTGCTCATATATCGCAAGGCGGAGCAGCTTAAGCATCCCGCGTCTGAATTCATAAGAGCGTGTTGCACCGGAGAGGTAGTAGGTGCGCTGTTTTTCAACTATTTCGGTATAGTTCATATATCCTCCGTCATATAAAGTTAATTCTGAATTTGATTAATGTCGACTATTACGTATTCCGAACGCGAACCGGTTCTTATCGGATAGCCCCATCCGGCAATTCCGGAGGTTGTTATCGCCTGAAAATCCTCGATTTTTTTATAGCCGTAGTTGTGTTCACCGAGGATTGTACTTACAAGTCCGATAGGGAAAATCTGACCGCCGTGGGTGTGTCCCGAAAGCTGTAAATCCGCTCCTGCGGCGGCATTGTCTTCAAGCTCAATCGGTCGATGGTCAAGGAGGAGAACAAAACGTTCCGGATCGGCTTCCTTTAGAAGCTCGGATGTCGTAATTCGCGGAGTGCCGCGGGAATATCCCTCATCTGTCCTGCCGACGATGCAGAAATCATCATTAATCTGTACGGTTTCATTGTCAAGAAGAATGATATCGGTATGGCTGAGTGCATCTAAAATATCATCAGTATTATAGGCACCGCGCAGATTGGTATATAAATCGTGGTTACCCATTATGTAATAGATACCATATTTATTACTTATTGTGCCGAGTGCTTTAAAGGCTGCATAAACGCCTTCCCTGCTGGTGCTTTCATCAACGATATCGCCGCAGAGTACGACAATATCAGGGTTCTGTTCCGAAATAAGTCTGCACTGCTCGAGAAGCTTTTCTTCGTCCATGGTATTCTCAAAGTGCAGGTCGGCAATGAGGGCAACCCGGTAGCCTTCGGTGCGAATATTCTTTGTTGTTGCTATATCGTAGTCTGTTTGAACAATATTGAGCATTGTGATATGTCCGAGCAGAACTACAATAAAGGTAAGCATGAACGGAATAAGTCCGCACGAATAAACATTTTTCCATTTGCCGGAGGGAAATTTACGTCTGACTATCAGATTTATGAGCTCCATAATCAGGGCAAAAGCAAGAATATGAAGTGAATAGACTGCTCCAACGCTGAATACGCTTATGGCCGGAAGGGTAGCGACAGCAGCTGCTGCAGCAGATATAAGCTTTCCGTAAAGCTTTGTTGTGTTAAGCCCCCAAAAGGCAAGACTGCGTTTGAAAAAACGATAGAAATAAAACGAAAACGGCAGTATAATAACTGCGGGTATAAGGCGAAAGAGGTACATTATGTTCATAGGCTATCCTTTCCGGCTATGCACATGCGGCAAATAAACTGATTGAAAATTGTTGTGCATATATGTATACTCATTAATATGCAGCTTATTGCGGGTAAAACGCTTTGTTCAAACATAACTGCATAATAAAAAAACATATTGTAATATTAGCACGGATATACTTTAGATTTCAATAGTATATTACGTACGGTAACGGAGACGGATATGAAACTTTCCTACAGACATACAACCTATTCCTGCTTTACGGCATATGTAGTTCAGGCTATAACGAATTGCTTTATGCCGCTTCTTTTTGTTACCTTCCAGAAGGAGTACGAAATATCATTCTCACAAATATCTTTGTTGATAACAGTGAATTTTCTTATTCAATTAAGTGTGGATTTAATATCCGTATTTCTTGCCGATAAAATCGGATACCGCGTGGCTGCGGTGTTGGCGCATGTATTGGCAGCGACAGGCTTTGTTCTGCTTGCAGTGCTGCCGGATGCGTTTCCTGACCCGTTTGCGGGTATTCTTACGGCAATTTCATTTTCTGCCGTGGGCGGCGGACTTATTGAGGTAATAATAAGCCCGATGGTTGAGGCATGTCCTTCTGATAATAAGGCGAAGGCAATGAGTATGCTGCATTCCTTCTACTGCTGGGGATGTCTCGGAGTAATTCTGATTTCAACGGTGTTTTTCAGCCTGTTCGGAACTGAGAATTGGAGAATTATTGCGGTTGTGTGGGCGGTTCTTCCTGCGGCAAATGCTGTTATGTTTACGAGGGTGCCGATTGAAACTCTGATTGCACCCGATGAAAAGCAGCTATCCTTAAGGGAGCTTATAAAAAATCCGTTTTTTATTATATTCATTATAGTCCTGCTGTGTGCCGGTGCAAGTGAGCAGGCGGTAAGTCAGTGGGCTTCGGCTTTTGCCGAAAAAGGACTTGGTGTTTCCAAGACAATCGGAGATATAGCGGGACCGGCTTTGTTTGCCGTGCTTATGGGAATATCGCGTGTAATATTCGGTAAGTTCGGTGAGCGCATAAATCTCGACAGAATGATGCTGATGAGTGCTTTCCTGTGTGTTATGTCTTACCTTGTTATTTCACTTTCTCCGTCACCGGTGGTAAGTCTTGCCGGTGTGGCAGTGTGCGGTTTTTCGGTCGGTATTATGTGGCCGGGCGGATACAGCAGAGCGTCTGCTCTTATTCCCGGAGGCGGAACTGCAATGTTTGCGCTTCTGGCACTGGCAGGAGATATCGGATGCTGCAGCGGACCGGCTGTTACAGGTCTTGTTGCGGATTTGTTAAATGACGATATAAAAGCGGGAATACTGGCAAGCGTTGTATTTCCGGCCGTACTTGCGGTTATTATGCTTTTCCTTATACGCAGACTGAGAAAGCAAAAATCATAAAATTGTAATTCTTTCATATATTTTTTACTGGGAAATTAAGTTATTTATTCAAAGTTACCGAAAATGCAAAAAAAGTCGAAGAGATGAGATTTTTCTATTGACAAAAACGGCGGCGGAGAGTATCATGAGTGAGGTTAGTAAGGACTAACTATTTTTTGAAAATGTGAGTTAGAGGCTGCTAATCAAAGATTTTATTTAAGGTATATGGTGGAATGAGTATGACATTAAAGGATGCTGTTGAAGGAAAAGAATATGTGATTCAGCAGATTAATACGGAAGACGAGGAACTGAATGCGTTTCTGTTTTCTCTGGGTTGCTACAGCGGCGAGGCAATTACGGTTGTTTCTCATTTAAAGGGAAGCTGCGTTGTTTCGATAAAGGACGGCAGATACAATATCGACAATGAGCTTGCAGACGCTATAGTGGTTTGATTTATGCTGTAAAAACAATCGAAAGGTTGTTTTTTTGGGGAGCGGTTAGACAATACTAACCCAAGAGGTAATTTATCCTAAAAGGATTATTATAAAGTGAAGAATAAAGGAGGAAGTTCAAATGAGAATTGCTTTGACAGGCAACCCGAACTCCGGTAAAACAACAATGTATAATGCTTTGACCGGATGTAACGAGAAGGTCGGCAACTGGGCGGGAGTTACCGTTGACAAGAAAGAGCACCCTATTAAGAAGATGTATGCAGGAAGTGAGCAGCTGATTGCTGTTGACCTTCCCGGTGCATATTCAATGTCTCCTTTTACGGGAGAGGAGAGTATAACAAGCTCATACGTAAAGAAAGAGAATCCGGATGTTATCATTAACATCGTTGATGCAGCCAATCTCAGCCGCAGCCTTTTCTTTACTACTCAGCTTTTAGAGCTTGGAATTCCCGTTGTTGTTGCATTAAATAAGAGCGACGTTAACGAGAAGAAGGGAACAAAGATTGCTGCAGAAGCATTAGCTGCTAAGCTTGGATGCCCCGTAATTAATACCGTTTCCACATCTGCGGACGGATTGAAGGAGGTTGTTGAGGCTGCAGTTGCAAACGCATATAAATCGCAGAAGGCACCGTACATACAGGGGGATATTGACCTGACAGATAAGGCAGCGGTTGAAACTGCCGACCGTAAGCGCTTTGAGTTTGTAAATAAGGTTGTTAAAGAGGTTGAGAGCCGTAAGGTTCTTACTAAGGATAAAAACGTCGGAGACAAGATTGACAGTGTTCTGACCAATAAGTGGCTCGGAATCCCGATTTTTGCCGTTGTTATGTATCTTGTGTTCCAGATATCACAGGTTTGGGTAGGAACTCCCATTGCAGATTTACTTGTCGGCTGGCTTGAAACCTTCCAGGGCTGGGTAGGTGAGCTTCTTGCTGATGCAAGTCCGCTTCTTTCGGCAATACTTGTTGACGGTGTCATCGGCGGTGTTGTTGCGGGTGTCGGCTTCCTGCCTCTGGTTATGGTTATGTACTTCCTCATCGCACTTCTTGAGGATTGCGGATATATGTCACGAGTTGCTGTTGTACTTGATCCTATTTTTAAAAAGGTTGGTCTCTCCGGTAAGTCGGTTATTCCCTTTGTTATCACAATAGGATGCGCAGTTCCCGGAATCATGGCAAGCCGTACAATACGTAACGAGCGTGAAAGAAGAGCTACGGCAATGCTTGCTCCGTTTATGCCCTGTGGCGCAAAGATTCCTGTTATCGCGCTCTTTGCAGGTGCTTTCTTTGATGATGCCGGCTGGGTAAGTACACTTATGTACCTTTCAGGTATTATCCTTATCTTCCTCGGAGCACTTCTTGTTAATAAGATCGCCGGACATAAGGCAAGAAAATCATTCTTTATTATTGAATTACCCGAGTATAAGGTTCCTTCCTTCTGGGGTGCGACCAAGTCTATGTGCAGCCGCGGATGGGCTTACATTGTTAAGGCCGCAACAATTATTCTTCTTTGTAACATGGCTGTACAGCTGATGCAGACCTTCACATGGAGCTTTGAGGTTGCTGAGTCGGCAGATCAGTCAATACTTGCTTCAATTGCATCTCCTTTTGCATATTTACTTGTTCCGATTGTCGGTGTTCTTTCGTGGCAGCTTGCTGCAGCGGCAGTTACGGGCTTTATTGCAAAGGAAAATGTTGTCGGAACTCTGGCTGTTTGCTTCGTTGGTCTTGAGAATCTTATCGATACGGAGGAGCTTGTCCTTATGGAAGGCGCGGGAGCCGAGGTTGCGGGCATCATGGCAATAAGTAAGGCTGCGGCACTTGCTTACCTTATGTTTAACCTTTATACACCGCCCTGCTTTGCCGCAATCGGTGCAATGAATTCCGAAATGAAGAGCGGAAAGTGGATTTGGGGAGGTATCGGTCTCCAGCTTGCTACAGGCTACACCGTAGCATACCTTGTATACACCATCGGTACTCTTATTCAGGGTGAGTCACTTAATGTTGGTGCTGCAATTGCCGGTTTTGTTGCAGTTGTTGCAATTGTAATCATTATCCTGGCACTTATTCGTAATACCGATAAGAAGCTTAAAGCAGAGTACACTCTTAACGGTGCGAAGAACTAAGGAAACTCTTTAATCTGTATTTAGCAAAATGACGGAATGGTATAATTATGGAGAATGCTGTTGTTATCTTGATTTTATTGGCTATTGTGGCAGCAATAGTATGGTATTTATACAGGGCAAAAAAGCGTGGTGAAACATGTATCGGCTGTCCTTATGCAAAGCAGTGCAATGGCAAATGTAATGGTGGTGGAAGCAATGGCTGAGAATATAATTATTATAGTAATTATCGTAGTTATTGCTGCAATCGGTATCTTTAATATGGTAAGGCATTTCAAAGGACAGGGAGGCTGCTGCGGAGGCGGCGGGTATAAGCCGAAGAAAAAGAAGCTTCCCCGGGTGCTTTACCGGAAGACCTTTAAGGTTGACGGCATGCATTGCGGACATTGTAAAGACCGTGTAGAAGAGGTCGTTAATGATATTAAGGGTGTTGCAGGAAGCGTTGACATTAAGAAGGGTGAACTGACAGTTTCCTATGCTGAGGATGTAGCGGATGACCTTATTCTGGAAAGAGTTGCCGGAGCAGGATATGTCATAGAAATCTGAAAGTTATGGTAAACAAAAATATAAACCGATTGAAAGTCGGTTTATATTTTAGGAAACCAGTTAGCATATGCTAACTGACGAAACGGAAGGGATGTGAGCGGATGAGTGTAGTGATAGTTGGCGGAAATGAATGTATGGTTCGTCAATATATAGATCTTTGTGATGAGTATAAATGTAAGGCGAGAGTATATCCAAAGATGACCAAGGGTCTGAGGAGTATCGGAAAACCCGATTTGCTGGTACTGTTTACCAATACGGTATCGCACAAAATGGTGCGCTTTGCACTGGATGAGGCGAAGGGGCAGAACACACGTGTTGCCCGCTCACACAGCAGCTCAATGGCAGCGCTGAAATCAATTTTGGAGGAACATAGTGTGAAAAATCACACAATGTGATTTTTCACACGCGACTTTGAGCCTGAGGCCCAAAGTTCGCAGGTTATTGAAAGGGCTTGGCTATCAGTGCGAAAAATCATACAATGTGATTTTTCACACTGGTTATATCCTTCGCGACAGGTCGCTCAGAGGCGGGAGATAGTGAGAAAAATCATACAATGTGATTTTTCTCACGCGACTTTGAGCCTGAGGCTCAAAGTTCGCAGGTTATTGAAAGGGCTTGGCTATCAGAGTGAAAAATCATTAATAATGGAGATTATTATGTCAGAGGAATTATTGGTTAAGCATTGTGCCCCTACTCTTGCAGGCATGAAAACGGGTAATTTATTTACCTGCTCGTTTGACGGAGCGTGCGAAATGAAGGAATGTGTCAGATGCTGGAACCGCATTTTAACTAAGAAGGGCTTACGTGTGCTTCCGCTGCGTTTTAAGAATGATCGTGCCCTGATATATGTTTATCGTCCAAAGATGTTATCTGCTGATTTGAAGCATGATATTGCAGAGGAGCTTCTTAAAGAAAGAGGATATTTCCCGGGAGACCTGGAAGGCTGTGTGCTACATCTTATAAAGAGGTTGGGCGAATACGAGGAATTTCCGCATGAAATAGGGCTGTTTCTGGGATATCCGCCGGAGGATGTACACGGCTTTATTGAGAACAGGCCAGGAAGCTGTAAGTGCGTAGGCTGCTGGAAGGTTTATAAGGATGTCGATACAGCCATAAAAACCTTTGAAAAATATAAGAAATGCACTGACGTGTATTGCAGTCAGTTTGCAAAGGGAAGATCCATCGAGCGACTCGCGGTCGCCGGTTGATATATGAATTTAAGAGAAAGGCTGGTAAAAATAATGAGTAAAGTAGCAGTAGTTTTTTGGAGCGGTACAGGAAATACTGAGGCAATGGCTTCGGCCGTTGCGGACGGTGTGAAGGAAAAGGGCGGAGAGGCGGTTATGCTTACCGCAGCTGAGTTTGATGCAGCGATGCTGGACTCTTATGATGCAATTGCATTCGGATGCCCGTCAATGGGTTCTGAGGAGCTTGAAGAAAGTGAATTCGCACCGATGTTTGATGAGTGTGAGGCAAAGCTTTCGGGCAGAAAGATTGCACTGTTCGGCTCATATGGCTGGGGTGACGGAGAGTGGATGCGTAACTGGGATGAAAGCTGCAGGAATGCAGGCGCTGATATGGCATGTGATTTTGTTATCTGCAATGAAGCTCCCGATGCTGATGCGATTGCAGCGTGCAAAGAGCTCGGAGCAGCACTTGTGCAGCTGTAGTGCTAAGACTGTGTAGCATAATTTGAATAGCAGGGTACTTTTGGTGAATGGAAGGGTACCGGTTATAGGGTAAATGAAAAGAAAGAGGATATCCATAACGTGATTTAATCATGGTTTTGGATATCCTCTTATTGTTATGCTAAATATCAGTTCTGATAGATGAATACGTCACCGCTTACGGAGTCGAAATCAAACTGTGCGCTTCCGTCCTTATAGACCTTTTTATCGCCTGATGAAATAACGGGGAAGTTGCAGCTTAAATCACCGCTTACTGAATCCTGTTCGGCTGTAAAACCGTTATTCTCAGGGATTCTTAATGTTACGTCACCGCTGGTAGTATCGCAGTTGACTGTTGCGGGGCATATGGTGCTGTTAAGGGAAATGCTGCCGGAAACAGTGTTTCCTGATAAGCTGTTAACCTTACCGGTAATATTTGCGCTGCCGCTTGTGCTGTCAAAATCAATGCCTGCTGCACTTAAGTTTGTTGCTGTAAGTGAACCGCTTGTTGAGTTGTAATCAAATGTATCAGCTGTAACATTATTGAGTACGGCTTCACCTGAGGTGGTGTCAATGGAAAGCTCTGTTGTACTGATGTTTGAAAGATTGAAATCACCTGATGTTGAATCAAAGATCATCTTTGCGGCAGAAATGCTGTTTACCGTAGTAGATGATGAAACGGTATCAATATTAAGCTTGCTTAAAATTACGGCAATTGATGAAGGGACCTCAAGTCTGAGATTCTTGTTAGGTGTATTAAACATGTGTGTCATACCTGATTTGCAGAACTGAATTATCAGCTTGCTTCCGTTTGCGTAGTAGCGGAGCTTGTAGTCATTATCAATATTATCAGCTTCAGTTATGGTTATCTTATCACCATCACATACGGCGATGTCAACGGAACCGGATATCCAGTGAACCTCGATTTCGGAAATACCCGCTGCCGGAACGGAGCCGTTGCCTACCGTATACGCATCGGCGTCAGGATAGGAGTTCATGCCAGTAAAGCTTACATAGTTAGAGAAGTTTACACCTCTGCAGCCAAAGTTAAAGAAGGTACCGTTACCACTTATTGCGCTTACGAGAACACCGATAAGTAAAAGTGCCACGACAGCCCAGCATACGATTTTTATAATTGAACTTGCTTTCATTTGTTATATCCCTCCGAAATTACTATTTTTCTACGACTTCAAGAATTGCCTTGGCAATATTCTGAGCGGCTACGGTAATGATAAATATTACCCATGTTATATACCATGCACCGGTAGAAAAGCTTATTACAAAATAGAGTACAAGGCCGATTGCCCAGATTGCAGATGCAATGCTTCCGTAAAGAGAATTCTTTCTCTTTGACTCGGTATTCCACTGTTTAAAGTTTTCAACCATTGTGTCATCCTTTTTCTGATAGTGGATGCGGGTCTTTGCATTGTAAATAAGAAGAGCGGTTGCGATTGCAATCATCAGGAACATGATGCAGGGACCAAGCTCCCAGCCGAATCTGAAGCCGTCAAGCAGGATGGGCGGGATGAGTGAGCATATGTAGAGCATAACCGCAATGGCTGTTATTGCACCGGAGCGCTGTCTGTCTCTCTGGATTTCTTCTTTTGTATAGCCGTTATAAGAAGTTGCGCTGTTTGCTCTTAAGGTATTAAGAAGGTCGCTTACGTCACCGATACCGGCAACTGCAATATTAAATGCAGCCTCTTCACTTTTTCCTTCTGCAAGAAGGTCATTATAGCGCTGTGTAGTGTTCTGGATGATTTCTTCCTTGATTTCGACTGCCTGCTGTGTATTAGGAGCAGCTTCGAAAAGTGATTCAATATAGTTTCTGAGTTTCTCGTACATTTTAATCCCCCTTTAATTTGAAACGTTATTAGTGTTACTGTAGCTTAAAAGCTTATCGATTATGCTTTTTGTGTTTTGCCATTCAGAAAAGAGCCTTGCGTAGGTATTGCGTCCGTGTACCGTTATGGCGTAATATTTTCGTCTGGCTCCGGTATTCTCATCACCCCAGTAGGAGGTAATGCAGGCGGAGTCTTCAAGCCTTTTAAATGCTGAATACAGGGTTGCCTCCTTTAACTCGAACTGACCTCCCGAAAGCTGCTGGATTGATTTGTTGATTTCGTATCCGTAGCTGTCGTGGTTAAGCAGGTGAGCAAGAATGATGGTATCTGTATGCCCCCTAATCAAATCAGAAGCAATAGACATTGTTGCACCTCCTTGTTTTGCTTGTTGAACTATATACTACACGAAGATACCTCGCCTGTCAAGGTAATCTATCAGACAAAATACATATGATTTTAATATACTCTTTTGTACATAATTAACAAAACAACCTGATTATTAATTTGCAAATGGCAGATTACGATGCTATACTGATGCTATGCAGACTGCAAATTACTGATTCGAAGGATGACGATATGGAAAAAGGATACAGTCCAAGTGAATATAGCTATGCCGACGTTCCGGGAGCCGGACTTATTGATTATGCATTTACACTGATTGACGAAATTGGGGATGCAGACAGAGTTATCAATATTCTTATTGAAAAGATAGGCATTTCCTATGGACTTGATACCATTCTTGTAAGGGAAAAGCTTGAAGAAGGCTGGGCGATGAAATGCACGTATGAGTGGAGAGCCGATAAGAAAAGCATATCGCTTAACCTTGAAAGACGTTTCGTTGAAGACAGCTGGAGCGAGTTTGAGGCAGTTTACGCAAGAAGTAATGAGAATGTATACATATGTAATGAGGGTGAAGAGGAGGAATCTGTCTTCTTCTCGGATATGGACGGAATAAAAACACTTATGCAGATTCCGCTTCGCAGAGAAGGTGTGTTTATCGGCTGTGTCGAATTTATTAGTAGCAGCTGCCGACGTGAATGGAGCAGTTCTGAGGTGGCAGTGCTTAAGAACCTCTGTCGTATTATGGCTTCGTATCTTTTCTGCATGAGAACGTCAGGTAATAAGCAGGGAGATAAAGGCTCGCGGCTGAACTGTGACAGCGTGACGGGACTGCCGAAGTATGAGGTCTTCCAAAAAAGTCTCAGAAAGGGAATGGAATTGCAGCCCGATATGGGATTGGTTATTGTATGCTCTGATATTACAAATTTCAAATATATTAATGAAAAGTATACCTATGAAACCGGCGATATGATACTTGCGGCTTATGCAAAGGCGGTTTACGCAAGCTTTAGCCGTGTTATCTCATGCTGCAGGGAGTATTCCGATAATTTCCTGTATGCAATAAGATTTAACAGCAATGAGAATGATGCGACTATCAGATTCCGTGTTGATAAATGTAATAATAATTTTATCAGAGAGCTGAAGAAGATTATTCCTGATGATAATCTGGTTGTAAACAGCGGTATATATTTTGTACGAAGCAACGGGCAGGAGCCGGATGCCGCGATTTCCAATGCCAATATTGCAAGAAAATGTGCAAAAAATATGAAATCAACAAGCAAAAGCAGGTCAGTGATATTCAGTCCGGATATGATTGAAGGCATAAAACGTGATACGGAGCTTGTTAGTCAGATGGACGCAGCACTGAAAAACGGCGAATTTAAGGTGTATCTGCAGCCAAAGGTTCTGTGCAGTAATTTTGATATAGTTGGTGCCGAGGCACTTATAAGATGGCAGAAGCCGGACGGACGGTTCATTTTCCCTGATGAGTTTATACCGGCATTTGAGCGTGACGGATGTATTGTGAAGATGGATTATTATGTTTATGAAAGTGTCTTTAAATACATAAGGAGCAGGCTTGATGCGGGGAAAAAGGTGGTTCCGGTTTCAATGAACGTTTCCCGTGTGCATTTGTTCAATAATTCCTTTATTGATTATATAGAAGAGCTTATGCACAAATACGGGGTACCGGCTGAGTACCTTGAATTTGAGCTGACGGAAAACATATATATCGATGACCTTCCGTCGGTAATATATACCTTTGATAAGCTTAAAGCATTAAATATCGGTGTTTCAATTGATGATTTCGGGTCGGGATATTCATCCCTTGATATCCTTACGAGTCTTCCGATTAATGTAATAAAGCTTGACCGTGTATTCATGAAGGATGTACTTGAGGACAATGATAAGATTATTATTGCGTGCATTATTGAGATGGCACGTAAGCTTGGTATGCATGTTCTGTGTGAAGGCGTTGAAAGTGAGGAGCAGAGACGTTTTCTCGAGGAATCCTGCTGTGAGATGATGCAGGGCTACCTGTTTTCAAAGCCGATAGATATTGACAGCTTTAATATACTTCTTGAAAAGTAAAAAATGTTATGCTATAATATACCTATATTTGATCCGAGAGACGTAGAGATTGGAGCAGATAATAGCAGCGGAAGCTGTTATTAGTTCTGCTCTTTTTTTGTGTAATAGGAAATTACGTTCTATTACATAAAAACTTCGTGGGATGCACACTCGTGCGTTTAGAAAAATGTTTTGTAAATAATAAGCAACGGAGGGAAAAATGGCAAAGTATGTAATGGCACTGGATGCCGGAACGACCAGCAACAGATGTATTCTTTTTAATGAACGGGGACAGATATGCAGTTCGGCACAGAAGGAGTTTACACAGTATTTTCCGCAGCCCGGATGGGTTGAGCATGATGCGAATGAGATATGGTCAAGTCAGCTCGGAGTGGCGGTGGAGGCAATGCAGAAGGTTGGCGCTTCTGCTGTCGATATAGCCGCAATCGGAATAACAAACCAGCGTGAAACGGCAATTGTATGGGATAAGAATACCGGAGAGCCGGTATATCACGCGATTGTGTGGCAGTGCAGAAGGACATCACAGTACTGTGACAGTCTGAAGGAAAAGGGACTGGTAAAGTGGTTCAGGGAGAAAACAGGACTTGTTATAGACGCATATTTCTCGGCTACAAAGCTGAAATGGATTCTTGATAATGTTGAGGGCGCAAGGGAAAGAGCCGAGAAGGGTGAGCTGCTGTTCGGAACGGTTGAAACATGGCTTATCTGGAGACTTACCAAGGGAAGAGTGCATGTGACCGACTATTCAAATGCGTCAAGAACCATGCTGTTTAATATTAATACACTTGAATGGGATGCAGAGATTCTTAAAGAGCTTAATATACCTGCGATTATGCTTCCGAAGGTTGAGGCGTCAAGCAGCGTTTACGGTGTAACCGACAAGAGCTTTTTCGGCGGAGAGATTCCGATTGCCGGTGCTGCGGGAGACCAGCAGGCTGCACTCTTCGGACAGACCTGTTTTACACCGGGTGAGGCAAAGAATACATACGGCACCGGCTGCTTCCTTCTGATGAATACCGGAGAGAAGCCGGTATATTCAAAGAATGGTCTCGTAACTACGATTGCGTGGGGACTTGACGGTAAAATAAACTATGCGCTTGAGGGCTCGATTTTCGTGGGAGGAGCTGCAATACAGTGGCTTCGTGATGAAATGAGACTTATTGATTCGGCACCGGATTCCGAATATATGGCAAAGAAGGTTAAGGATACTAACGGCTGCTATGTTGTTCCTGCATTTACCGGACTCGGAGCTCCTTATTGGGATCAGTATGCGAGAGGTACAATCGTAGGCCTTACGCGAGGAGTAAATAAATACCATATTATCAGGGCAACGCTTGAGTCGATAGCCTTCCAGGTTAATGATGTTATAGGAGCCATGAAGGCAGACTCGCATATTGAGCTTACTTCACTGCGCGTTGACGGCGGTGCAAGTGCAAATGATTTTCTGATGCAGACACAGGCGGACATAATTAATGCACCGGTAGACCGACCCTCATGCGTCGAAACCACGGCAATGGGTGCGGCATATCTTGCAGGTCTGGCTGTAGGCTACTGGAAGGATAAAGAGGCTGTTGTGCATAACAGGACAATTAATAAGTCCTTCTGGCCGCAGATAAGCGATAAGGAAAGAGAAGAAAAGCTTGAGGGCTGGCACAGAGCAGTAAAGTATTCCTTCGGTTGGAGTAAGGAATGATAAGCAAACAGGAAAGGCATGGGGATTAATATGTATGATATTGCGATAATTGGTGCGGGAGTTACCGGCTGTGCGATTGCAAGAGAGCTGTCGCGCTATAAGGCAAAAATATGTGTTATTGACAGGTGTGAGGATGTATGCTGCGGAACCTCAAAGGCAAACAGTGCAATAATACATGCAGGCTATGATGCAGAGCCGGGAAGTCTTAAGGCAAGGCTTAATGTTACCGGAAATGCAATGATGGATGCGCTTGCGGAGGAGCTTGACTTTTCCTTCAAAAGAAACGGTTCTCTGGTGCTGTGCTTTGATGAGAAGGATAGAGGGGGTCTCGACGAACTATACGAAAGAGGGGTGAAGAACGGAGTTCCGAACCTGAGGATTATTGAGAGCGAGGAGCTTAAAAGGCTTGAACCGAATGTATCGGATGAAGCAGTAGCGGCATTATATGCACCGACCGGGGGAATTGTATGTCCCTTTGGTCTGACGATAGCCCTGGCCGAGAATGCGGCAAATAACGGAGCAGAGTTTCTTCTTGAAACAGAGGTTTCGGATATATCTGCGGATGAAAACGGATATACTCTTAAAACAGTATCAAGAGCATATGAAAGCGAAGGCAGGGAGGGTGAGCTTCGCGCCAAATGTGTAATAAATGCTGCCGGCGTATACGCAGATGCAATTCATAATATGGTAAGTGAAAGAAAGATTAGCATAACCGCGAGAAGGGGCTGCTATTTCCTGCTCGACAAATCAGCGGGCGGGCATGTTTCAAGAACTATATTCACACTTCCGGGACCTATGGGAAAAGGAATTTTGACAGCTCCGACAGTACACGGGAATATTCTTGTCGGACCTGATGCGCTCGATACGGAGGATAAGGAGTCGGTTTGCACAACGGCAGAGGAGCTTGAATCGGTACGTAATGCAGCTCTTCATAATATAAAGAATCTTCCTCTCAGAAAAACAATAACCTCCTTTGCGGGCCTGCGTGCACATGAAGCAGGCGGAGATTTTGTTATCGGAGAATGCGAGGATGCCAAGCTCTTCTTTGATTGTGCGGGCATTGAATCTCCGGGACTGTCAGCAAGTCCGGCTATCGGAGTTATGCTTGCCGAGCTTGTCAGCACACGTATGGGCTTGGAGAAGAACGAAGCGTTTAATCCGATACGTAAGGGAATAATTAATCCGGCGCTGATGAGTAGTGAAGAACGAAATGAGCTGATAAAAAAGAACCCGGCCTACGGAAATATAATATGCAGATGTGAGATGATTACAGAGGGAGAAATCATAGATGCAATTCACAGACCTGTCGGTGCAAAATCTCTGGATGCAGTTAAGCGGCGTACCAGAGCAGGAATGGGAAGATGTCAGTCGGGCTTTTGCGCTCCAAAGGTTATGGATATTATAGCAAGAGAGTTAAATGTAGATTTAACCGCCGTGACAAAGAACGGCGGCAGGTCTCAGATGATTATTAATGAGGATGTTAACGATAAATTTAGAAAGTTATAACAAGAATTAACAATGGAGCGGATTATGAAAAAATATTATGATATAGTTATCATCGGCGGAGGTCCCGCCGGACTTGCGGCAGCTTCGGCAGCGTGGGACTACTTTTCCCGGAAGAGAAAGGATAGTGTACCCGAAATACTTATTCTGGAAAGAGATTCGGTGCTCGGAGGAATTCTGAACCAGTGCATTCACAACGGCTTTGGTCTCCATACCTTTAAGGAGGAGCTTACCGGACCCGAATACGCAGCCCGCTTTATCGAGAGGGTTGAGGAGCGTAATATAGAGTATTGTCTTAATACAATGGTTGTTGATATTTCCGGTGATCGTACGGTTACGGCAATGAGCAGGGAAAACGGCATCTTTTCAATCAAGGCGGGAGCTGTTGTACTGGCAATGGGCTGTAGGGAGAGACCGAGGGGGGCCTTAAACATACCGGGCTACAGACCTGCAGGTATTTATTCCGCAGGAACGGCACAGAGGCTTGTTAATATCGAAGGACGCATGCCGGGGAAAGAGGTAGTCATTCTTGGCTCGGGAGACATCGGTCTGATTATGGCAAGACGTATGACGCTTGAAGGAGCAAAGGTTAAGGTTGTTGCCGAGCTTATGCCGTATTCGGGCGGATTAAAGAGAAATATTGTACAGTGCCTTGAGGATTTCGGTATTCCGCTTAAGCTGAGCCATACGGTTGTTAATATAAAGGGTAAGGAGCGCCTGGAGGCTGTAACACTTGCCGCAGTTGACGGGAAGGGAAAACCGATACCCGGCACGGAGGAGGAGTACAGCTGTGATACACTGCTTCTTTCCTGCGGACTTATACCGGAAAATGAGCTTACCGAAAAGGCGGGTGTAGAAATGAATCCGGTTACCTCGGGCCCTTATGTAAATGAAAATATGGAAACCGGAACGGAAGGAATATTTGCATGCGGTAATGTTCTGCATGTTCATGATCTGGTTGATTATGTATCGGAGGAGGCTGCCATTGCAGGTGAAAATGCTGCGGCTTATGTTCTGGAGGGCAGGGAAGGAGCCGGTAAGGAAAGTTCAGGGGAGAGAATAAGAATAGTTCCCGTAGAGGGAGTAAGATATACGGTGCCGACCTATATCAGACCCGATAAGATGCCGGAGAAGCTTACGGTACGCTTCAGGGTGGCAAATGTATATAAAAATTGCAGTATAGAGACCTGCTTTGATGAGAAAACGGTACAGAAGAAAAAGCGTGCGGTTGTGGCGCCCGGCGAGATGGAGAATGTGATAATCCGTCGTGAGGATATTCTGGAATTAAAGCCGGAGCAAATTACAATCGGACTTAATACCGAAGGGGGTGACAATGATGGAAAATAGCAGTGTTGTGTTAACCTGTATAGGATGCCCGCTCGGATGCGGCATTAATGTTGAGCTTAAGGAAGGTGAAATAGAAAGCATAAGCGGCTATACCTGTAAGCGCGGACTTGAATATGCAAGGGCAGAGGTAACCTCGCCCACAAGAACAATTACATCATCTGTAAGGGTGTTAAACGGAGAACGTCCGGTTGTTGCGGTTAAGACCTCGGAGCCTATTCCGAAGGAAAGAATATTTGAGGTTATGAAGTCTCTGTACGGAATTCAGATAAATGCCCCGGTTGAAATCGGTCAGGTTATTTGTGAGAATGTTGCCGGTACCGGAGTAGCAGTCAGGGCAAGCGCGGTATGCAGAGGCGCTTAGTTCTTAAGGCTTTACACAAAATTGAACCTATGTTATTATTATCCTGTTTGTAATACTTATTACATTTATGAGGATAGTAGTGACCATGGGCGAGAAAATGTCCTGCTGTACGCTTTGCCCCAGGGAATGCCGGGTGGACAGGGAAGCAGGTGAAAAAGGTTTTTGCAGAGAAGGAGCGGTCCTCAGAATAGCGAGGGCTGCTCTTCATATGTGGGAGGAACCGTGTATTTCGGGAACCAGGGGTTCCGGAACGGTTTTCTTTACAGGCTGTAATCTGGCATGTGTTTATTGTCAGAATTACGATATTTCGCGTTCAAAAAAGGGAACGGAGATTACCGTAGACAGACTTGCGGAAATATTTATGGAATTACAGCAAAAAGGTGCCCATAACATCAATCTTGTAACTCCGACTCATTATGTAACACGGATAATTGAGGCTCTTGATATCGCGCGCGCACGAGGTCTCAGGATTCCGATTGTATATAATACCGGAGGCTATGAGAAGGTCGAGACTATCTCAAGGCTTGAAAATTATGTTGATATATGGATGCCGGATATGAAATATATGTCAGGCGGGCTTTCAGAGAAATATTCAAGGGCCCGGGACTATTTTACGGTTGCTTCGGCAGCGCTTGAAGAAATGGTACGCCAGATTGAGGCTAAACGGAGTAAAGCGCCCGGAGGCGATTTTGATGCTGACGGTATAATGAGAAGAGGAATTATTGTAAGGCATATGACATTGCCCGGGAATACCGCAGATTCAAAGAGAATACTGAGATATTTGCATGAGAAATATGGTGACAGAATCCATATCAGTATAATGAGTCAGTACACACCAATGCCGCACATAACGGATAATTGTATGTATCCTGAGCTTGCAAGACGGGTTAGTGCAGATGAATACGGGCGACTCACCGCTTTTGCGGAAAGAATCGGTATCAGTGAAGGTTTTATTCAGGAAGGTGAAGCTGCGCTGGAAAGCTTCATTCCTGCTTTCGATAATCAGGGAGTATAGATGATTGCGCGCGAAGAAAGGAGCTGTTTTGATTAATGAGGCACTATTTTATTGACCTTGAAAACGTGCGTAGCGCGGGTCTTGAAGGTGTACTTTCATTGACAGAGGATGACAGGGTATTTGTATTTTACAGTGATAATGCAAATACACTTACCATACCTACGCTTGAAAGCATTAACGGAAGTAAAGCCGGGGTCAGGTACATCAAAACAAATTATACGGGCTCGAATGCCATGGATTTTCAAATCGTGGCAATGTACGGAGCCATGATAGAAAAAGAAAAAAAGGGAAGCTTTTATATCATAAGTCATGACAACGGCTTTAAGTCAGCCGTAAGCTTCTGTACAAGCTATTTCAGTGAATATGATATCCGGCTGGGAGCGTATTCAACAATTAAGGCAGCGAGTGATTCGGAGGCACAGCGTCCTGACAGAAGGACGAATGTTATGCCGAAGCAGAATCAGGAGAACGCTGCTGTTAAGACGCCGCCCGGAAAAGGTGTTGTTGCGGGTAATGATGTGACAGAGCAGTCTGAAGAGAAGAGCACGGGGAAAAAGAACCGAAAAAGAGCCTCGGCTGGCAAAAAGAAAAAGAACAGTGCAGCAAGTACAAAAACCGAGACCGAAAACAGCAGCGAGAAAAAGCTGAAATATCTTTACGATGCGCTTGCGAAGCTTTTATCCGAGGCAACAATAGATGTTTATGCGTCAGCAATTCATGAAGCACTTATTAATTCACAGAACAGGAATGATCTGAGGGCATTTTTTGAAAAGCGCTACGGAGCAGATGAGGCAGAGGCTCTTTACAGTATTATTCAGGCTGATTTCACGAGGCTTAAGGCCATGGCCCGTAAGAGTAATTGATAATTCGTAAGTTTTTATTTAAAAAAATGGTTATAAAGACAAGAAAAAAGGGAAACATTTCGTTTGTTTTGAATGAATGTTTCCTTTTTTGTGTTGAGGCAATAAAAATATTGGTATTAAACAAGAAACGCGAAAAAAACGAAACTGCTTCATAAAATATGGGATTTATATTGATTATTTTGTCGATTTATGCTATAAATATTGTGGAGAGTTTTCCAGACACACTATTATGGGGGTAAAAGATGGTTAATCGAATAACTAAGCAATGTGATAGACTTACCGGACTTCCCTACTACGAGGAATTTTTGGCTATAGCCGGAGAAATACTGAAAAATGAGCCCGAAGAGGGCAGGGAATATGCAGTTGTCTCTACGGATATATCAAATTTTAAGTTCATAAATCAGATATATGGTTATGAAATAGGCAATGAGCTGATTAAAGATATGGTGACAACTCTGGTAAAGGAGAATGACAGATGCCTTGTTGCCTGCAGACCCTATTCGGATCATATTGTCGGATTGTATTCAAAGACGCTTGATGATGAAGAGTATAGGAAGAAGCTTAAGAGGCTTACGGATAAGTTTATTGAGAACAATCATAAGCAGTTCCAGTCGGTTCTTCTTCATCTGCACAGTGGGGTTTGCGTCATTAAGGACAGAAGTGAAGGTATTGTTCCCAGCGTAGACAGGGCAAACATTGCAAGAAGAAGCATGAAGGGTGATTATACGGTACCGTATGTGTTCTTCAATGAGGAGATGTATAAGGGTAAAGAGAAGACCTCAGAGGTTATTTCAATCTTTGATATGGCTTTGAATCAGGGGAATATTCTTGTTTATCTTCAGCCGAAGGTAAATGTTTCAAACGGAAAGCTTGAAGGAGCGGAGGCTTTGAGCCGTATTCTGTGTGATGACGGTCGCATTATGGCACCCGGTGAATATGTTACGATTCTTGAGAACAGCGGAAGAATTCTTGAGCTTGATATGTTTATGATGGAGGCAGCGTTCTTCATTGTTAAGAATCTTCTTAAGAAGGGGATTGAGCCGGTTCCGATTTCGGTGAACCTTTCGAGAATACATTTTTATAATGACAGAATGGTTCAGGATATTATCGATATATTTGATGATTACGAAATACCCGCAAAATATATCGAGTTTGAGGTGACTGAGTCGGCATTCTTTTCAGAATCGGGACTTATTTCGGATAAGCTTATGAGACTTAAGGAATACGGTTTCAAAATAAGCATGGATGACTTCGGTACGGGATACAGTACTCTGCATTCACTTGCGGTGCTTCCGATTGATGTTGTTAAGTTTGACAGGGATTTTATCCAGAACAGCATGGCTTCCTCAAAGGGACTTAAGATATTGAGCGGTCTCATATCGCTTTGCAAGCAGATTGATTTTGACGTTATCTGTGAAGGCGTTGAGGATAAGGTGGAAGAGAAGATCATATATGACTGCGGATGTGAGCATGTTCAGGGCTACGTATATGACAAACCGCTTCCGTATGAGGATTTCCTTAATAAATATATTTACAGTTGCGCATAATCCTTCGGTAAACATTTAAACAGCTTTTTAAATGCACGAAGATATGTTGTGTATTCATTGAAGCCGCACTTTAGTGCGGCTTCTGTTATCGGAACCCCCTGCTTTAGGAGTTCACGTGAGTAGATAAGCCGCTTTTGAAGTATATAGTTATGAAGTGTGTACCCGGTTTCTTCCTTAAATCTGTGCATAAGATATGATTTGCTGATAAAGAAATCGTGGGCAAGGCGGTCGAGAGAAAGATCTGTTTCCAGATTGCCGTTAATATATCTGATTATCTCATTAATCTTTTCGTCATATCTGACAAGACTACTGTCCTGATAAGAGGTATCCTTAATAATCTGTCTGTTTACCATAATCAGAAACTGAAGAAAATAAGCATTAGACATAATGCGGGAGCCGAACTCCTCTGAGTGGAAGGAGCTCTCGAGCTGTGAGAGGCATTCCAAGAAGGCTCCAAGCTTATCTGCGGGGAGCTTAAGAAGGCTCATTTCCCTGCTTTCTGCAAGCTGGAAGCATAGGGATAAATCATTGCCGGCAGTGCTGTGCGAGGCAATAAAATCATGATTAACCCAGATAACTATACGCTCATAATCGGAGGAGCTGTCAATAACGGGTTTATGAATGTTATGGTGGTTCACAAGCAGGATATCCCAGGGCTCGGGGTGATATTCCTTGCCCTCAATGACATAAGTGACCTTTCCGGAGAGCAGAATAACGATTTTATCAAATTCATGATAGTGAAAGGCATGCTCCTCACCGGTACGGTCATTGAGATGAAAAAACATATAGTCGGTGTTAAGATAGCCCTTTTTATCTATAATTCTTTTAATATTTCCCTGCCTGTTCATGGCAACCTCCAAATACATAATGTAATCATTTATTCCGGTCCTTTGTGAAAAGCGATTTCGGCAGCTGTGCAAGTATAATGGCACAGAATACGATACAGCAGCCGATAATCTCACGTGTTGACATTGAAGCTCCAAGGACAATCCAGGCGGTGAGCACTGAAAATACCGATTCCAGAGAAAGCAGAAGCGAAGCTATCGTCGGTGGTGTGCTCTTCTGGCCGACTATCTGCAATGTGTATGCAACGCCACAGGAAAGCACTCCGGTATAAAGCAGCGGAATTGCGGCATCAAGCAGAGAAGAAAAGTCGGGTGATTCGGTAATAAACATAATTACGGAGCAGATAATTCCGGCTGTGAAAAACTGCACGCAGGAAAGCTTGATTCCGTCGAGCGAAGGAGCAAGTCTGTCAACCGTAAGGATATGAAATGAAAAGCATACCGCACATATGAGAACAAGCACATCTCCCGCATTGATTCCTCCGACACCTGACAGGCAGAGAAGATACATGCCGATAACAGCGAGTATTGCGCTTATCCAGATAAGTATGCCGGAACGCTGTCCGAGCAGGGTCCCGAATAAGGGTACAAGTATTACATATAGTGCTGTTATGAAGCCGGCCTTGCCCGGAGTGGTATATAAAAGTCCGATTTGCTGAAGGGATGAAGCAAGCGCAAGAAGTATTCCGCAGATGCAGCCGCTGAAAAGAAGCTTCTTTAGTTCCCTGCGTTTGCTCTCTGTGCTTTTTTCGGCAGCATCTGTCCTTTGTCGTGAAAGCCTTCCCGATATGAATATTACGGGAAGCAGAACAATTCCGCCGATAATAAATCGGACTCCGTTAAAGGTGAAAGGACCTACATACTCCATTCCGACACTTTGTGCAGAAAAGGCAGCTCCCCATATGAAGGCTGCCAGAATCAATAAGAGATTTGATTTATACTTTTTCATGTGTGTCACCTGATTCTAAAAATTATCCGTACGAATTCTGAGTAATTCCGAAAATTTATTTAATAACAAGTCTAAGGTCTGTACCGTCCAATGTCAACAGAAGTCTGTAGACGGACCCGGTCCAGGCTGTCATAAGTCTCGCATCCGTTATGGGAATTTCTTCAAAGCTTATGTCAGATGCACCTTCGCAGGTAATGACGGAAAGCTCTCCGAGGCGGATATCATTGCCGCAGATGTCGGGCTTCTCGTATGTCATAAGAGAAAGGACAGTGTTGCTTCCGTATTCGCCTGTGTATTCAACATGGTCGGATATTATGACTGCATTATTATCCGAAAGGTCGACCTTACGTATGTATGCTGACGCGCCTGTCTCCTCGGGATATGCTTGAACGATGTTCATACTGATAAAATCAAGCTTTTCCGATAAGCTTATATCCGTAGCACAATAACGTTCTCCGTCCTTTTGCATAATCCCGTTAATTGTGGGGAGATTGTGGTATGCCGACTGCATGGGCCAGAGCTTGTAGCGCTCCGGCGAAAAGGTCTGCCTTGTATAGGTTCCGACTCCCACGTCTATAAGGAGAGGAATTCCGTTTTTATATACAATTATGCTTCCGGTGTCGTTATGGTTATGGCTGTCATCGTTGTCGCCTGCCTTTACCGCAGTGTCAAAAAGCGGGGCCTTCCTTATGAAAAGACCGATGCTTTTATAATAGACGGAATCGGTACAGGAATCAGATGCTGCGTCGGTCTGCGGTAAAGAAAGTATTTCATCACAGGTATACAGATTCTGATAGCGGTAGAAAAGATTTATTTCATTAACCGTAAGTCTGGTATCATTATCAGATGCGGCGAAATCAGAGGCAGCAAAGGAAACAAGCCTGTCTGAGCCGATTCTTTTTCCGAAAAGATATTCCCTTACACCTGCCCTGCCGGCAACGGGAGAGCAGTCGGCGAAGTTAAAGTAGTACTTATCACGCACATGAACCTTTTCGATATATTCGGCGATATTACGCACCTTATTATCCTTGTACATTGTACAAAAGGCATTATTTGAAACAAAATTTAGTACCTCCATCGCATTAAACAGACAAAGCCCGGCATGCCGGTAGTATTGCGCGCCTTCCTCGCAGCAGCCGTCTTCGCCGTAGTCTTTAAGAAACATATCAATGCCGTAGCAGGATTTTTCCATGACTGCGAGACTTTCGTCACGTGAATTAATCGGAGCATCGGAAAGATAGTATGCTATAAGGACATTCTGTATACACCATACCGTCCAGTTACACATATGTTCATCACCATTACCCATCCACCAGAAGTGGAAGGTCAGATAGGGAGTAAAAATACGCTTCTGTAACTCTGCGTCGATTCTTTTACAGATAAATGGGTGTACAGTGTTCAACGAATCTGCAAGAAGATATTTTATCATAGCCAGCTGTGCACCTGTTTCACATGCGAAAAGGTCGAGTACGGGGCGTTCTGAATCGGGAAGAAGCTCACCGGGAGTATCGCGATAGTAGCTGTTATGTGCGGGCAGCTGCCAGCCGCTTTCCTCACAGAGAGAGAAGATACCGTTAATGATTGAATCGGTAAATCGTCCCTTGCGTTCTATATATTCTGCAAGAACAAGTGAATTGAGAGCAGAGCGCTTTCTGAAATAAATATTTTCGTAGTTAACACGGTTTCCCTCACGGAAAAATGACATGAAAAGCGTCATCGGGAGTGGCTCGAACTCATAGTCAAGATGCTTTTCACCCTCAGAAATGATCAGGCTTCGCAGCTTCTTTGACAGCCCTTCGGGACTCGAAAGCGGCATAAGCTTTGCAGGCTCGAGACGACACGGGGTAAAACCGGGATTGCTTTCCGTAAGCTTTGTAAAAATATCTTTGAACGGTGTTTTCATAGGCTGTTATGTCCTTTCGTCAAAATTTGATGCCGACTGCATATACTCCTTTGGTGAGCAGCCTGTAACTTTTTTAAATACCTTACTGAAATAGAATGCACTTTCAAAATTAAGCATATCGGAAATCTCGTATACCTTAAGCGAGCTGTCCTTCATGAGTTCCTTTGCCTTATTTATACGGCATGAGGTTATGTACTCCGAAAACCCCGTGTCACTGTATTTTTTAAACAGCATACTGAGATAATTCGGGCTCAGGCCGAATGCAGAGGAGACATCATTAAGTGATAGGCGCTCCGTAATATGCTCCCGTATATAGCGCTGAACACTGTTCACAGTGTGGTTTTTATAGACCTTGCGTTGCGAGCGAAGAACCTCACAGAGACCGTTCTTCAGCTTGTCGAGCCATTCCGCAATCTGACCGACGCTCGTTTTTCTGTGTATTGAATTATAGCCCTCGGCATCGTCGGCAAAAATATCCGATACGGTTTTTTCACCGTCAGGAAGAAGGTTGATTGCAAAATACAAAATATTGCACGCGGCATCGATAGCCTGAATATAGTTTGCCGGGTGGTTTAGGAAGAGGTCACCTATCTCGGTTATTACGGTGTCAAGTGTTTCGGTATCATATTCCTCAAAGGCACGTGATATATCATTCTTAAAAATCGACAGGTTGAACACTGTTTTGTTGCTTTGCTCCGCATTTTCGCGATAATAGAATACTATCGGTGCTGCATCGCCTGTAAGTGCGAATACCTGTCTTGCCTGCTGATAGGAATCGGCAATCTGCATCGGGGCAAAGCAGGTAAGACCTATTGAAAAAAGCATATTAACGCTGAAATAATTATGAACCATAGCCATGGATTTGGTTATGGCATTTTCAATAACCGAGGCTGCATTATCCTCTGTATCAAAATTCTTTATACAGAACAATATACAGAAATGATCCGCATCAAGACTTATGACTTCGGCAGGAATATACTTGTTTACTAATTCATTAAGCATTCTGACGGAGCTGTGACAGAGCGTTATATATTGCTCGCGCGGAATCGTCTGGGTGCTTGAGGGACGTATCTCACAGTGGCAGGCAGCATACGCAGAGTAGTTAAAGGAAATGCCGAGATCCTTTGCCTGCTGGTTAAGCTGCTCCTCATTTTCGAAGAGATTATGAATCAGACGCAGCAGGAATTTGTCATGGAAAACCTGAAGCTCCTGCTCATGATGTGTGTTCTCGGTATCCTCAGCGGGACTTTGAAAACGCTGCAGCTGTGCGATGGCTTTGTTTATTGATTCGGCAAGCACGTTTTTGTCAAGCTCAAGCTTTACCAGATAATCGATTGCCTGATAATGAAGTGCCTGTCTGGCAAGCGAGAATTCCTCATAGCTTGTGAGCATAATGAAAAGCGGCGGTCTGCCAAAGCGCTCCGAGGTTTCTTTGATAAGCTCGATTCCGCTCATTACCGGCATCTTGATATCACAAATTACAATATCGGGACACTGCTTTTGCATAAGCTCCAGAGCCTGTGCGCCGTTAGCGGCGGTTCCGATGATTTCTATATTATATTCCTGCCAGTTCAGAATGGAGCTGACGGCTATTCTGACGATGGGCTCGTCATCAACAATAAGAAGTTTATACATATATATCCTCGTTTCTGCGCGTTTTGCGAAGTTCTGCGAAGTCCTGTCTGCCGCAGCGGGGCAGAAGCAGAAGGGGCTGCTGAAAATCAGCTGTCTGAGGCTGCGTAATAATCATCTGAGTTTATAAACGGAATCAGCAGACTCATTCGTGTATAGCATCCGGGCTCGCTCTCAATGGTAATACCGTAACGTTCATTCGGAATCGGTGCTTTGTCAGAAGCAGATTTTGATTCGCTGTAGGCATAGCGTACACGGCTGTGAACATTTGAGATACCGACTTTTCTGAAGGAATCGCCGGATTTATCCTCTTTTCCGCTCATAATTGCATCAATAAGCTCCTTTGACATTCCTATGCCGTTATCCTCAACGGTGAGCAGAAGATCACTGCCTGTTTTTTCGGCGGTAACGGTTATCTGACCGTCACTTCCCTTTGCCTCGATGCCGTGGAAGATTGCATTTTCCACGAGCGGCTGAAGTGACAGCTTGGGGATGATACAGCTTTCAAACTCTTCGGGGATATTGTAGCTGATTGTTACAACACCTCCGTAGCGGTATTCCTGAATTAATGCATAATCCTTTAGAAGAGCAAGCTCCTCCGACAACGGAATCATTTGCTTTGTTCCTTTTGAAATGTTCTTGAGCAGTCGTGACAGAGCAGTGGTCATTTCAGCAATTCCGGTTGCATTCTGGATGGTTGCCATCCATTTAATAGAGTTTAATGTATTATATAGGAAATGCGGATTTATCTGACTCTGTAAAATCTGATATTCAAGCTCACGCTGCTGCTTTTCGGCATCGACTCTTTTGTCCATAAGCTGGACAACGTTTGTTGACAGTTCATTTATACCGCGTCCTATCTGACCGAGCTCATCGGCGGTTTCGATTTCGGGCGCTGCCGAGAAATCGCCGGAGGAAATTGCTTTAACCTTTTTTAAAATTGCCTTAACGGGCGAGTTGATAAAGCGGTTAAGAAGCATGGTCATGATAAGACCAAGGGAAACGATGGCTAATGTGATTGAAACAAGTATTAATATAAATGTGTTATGCTGTGCGGATATTTCAGCATCGGAAAGTATTTGTGAAATATACCAGCCGTCAATTGATGAGGGGCAGGTAATAACCGTACGATGGCGGTTGTCGGAGTCAATAATCTCAAAGGTACGGGTGCTGTCATAAACCGTATCAGATTCAAGCTCCTTGACCGAAAGATAATTATCAACTACCGGAAGGAGTTCGTTTCCGGCAAGCTTATATGTTATTTCATTTATGGTAAAGTACAGATTACTGTCTGAGGGAACCGTGTAGCTGTTTAATGCATCGGTAATGATTGAGGGGAGAACGGCTATGTATATCCAGCCTATTCTGGCATTACTGAAGTTGCTGTATATGGGTCGGATAATTGGTATTGTAGGCTTTTTGTAAACGGTAAGTTCATCCTCTGCGATACCTATCCATTCATATTTGTCGGAATCAAGAAGCGTATTGAAATATGAAAGATTACATACTGCCTGATAATCATTTGCCGAGCCGACATTAACGTCCTTTAATATCTGCATGTAGTCGCCTCTGAAATTGCCGATCATTAACCGGTTTATATATTCCGTCGAACCGTTATTCATGTATTCCTCTAAAAGACGGTCATATGCCTTGATGCGCTGACTGTTGCTGTAGGCAGAGCCCTTATACAGTGCTGACGTGATTAATGATGAGGTGTTCGACCATGACGGGAGAAGCATTATATTGTTCATTTTCTCGGAAATGGAATCAACAGCGACCTGAAGACCGAATTCGGTGGTCTGGATAAGATTGTTCCTTAAGGGATTCATGAAAGAAAAATAGCATACCGAAACAGTAACAATTGCTATGATAAGCGTAATTGTTACGGAGACGGCAGTGATTTTGAATTTTATGGAATAGCGGCTATATTTCTGCATATTTATATAGTTTTATAATCTCCCCAAATTATATCAGACATGAGTAATTTACTCTATTTCGTCCGGCTTGTCAAACCTGCGGGCATGTATATGCAGCGGGAATATTACGGCAAAATAAAATTTTGCAGATAATCATAAAAAAATGCATGTTTTGAGGGAAAGAACCAAATTATTTATAAAAAAGCGGAATTAATTCCATTTTATCAGACAGCTTTGGAATATATAATGAATTCAACCTCAGAAAAGCTGGGGAGAAAATTTTAGGAGGATAGATTTATGAAGAAAATCGTTGCATTGATTTTAGTTCTTGCGATGGTATTTACAGTTGCCGGCTGCAGCAAGGAGTCGGAAAACAAGGATACTGCAACACCTACGGCTGCAGAGTCAAGCAGTAACAGCTCGACAAGCACAGACAACTCAGCAAATACAGGTTCTGAGAGCGCTGAGCAGATTACATTAAAGTGGGCACTTTGGGATTACGACACAACACCTTACTGGCAGGCACTTGCTGATGCCTTCGAGGCAAAGTACAGCAATGTTAAGATAGAAGTTACCGATCTTGGTTCAACAGACTATATGACGGTTCTTGCTACACAGCTTACCGGTAACAACGGTGCATTTGACCTCGTAACAATCAAGGACGTTCCCGGATACGCAACACTTGTTCAGAAGAACGTTATCGCTTCTCTTGATTCTTACATAGCAAAGGATAATGTTGACCTTGGTCTTTACGGCGGAGCTACCGATCAGGTAACCGTTAACGGCAGTCTTTACGAGCTTCCTTTCAGAAATGACTTCTGGGTTGTTTTCTACAACAAGGACATTTTTGATAAGGCCGGTGTAGCTTATCCCGATAACGATATGACTTTTGCTGAGTACGATGCACTTGCACGTTCAGTTGCAAGCGATGACTTCGGCGCAGAAGTTTACGGAACACATTATCACACATGGCGTTCAGCTGTTCAGCTTTTCGGCGTACTTGACGGAAAGAACAACATCTTATCAGGAAATTATGATTTCTTTAAGCCTTACTACGAGTTAGTTCTCGGTCAGGAAGCAGACGGTATCTGCCGTTCATTCACAGACCTTAAGACAGAGGGTCTCCACTACTCAGCAGCTTTCTCAGGCGGAGACGTAGCTATGCTTAACATGGGTTCATGGTATATTCCTACTATGATTTCAAGCCTTAAGGACGGCACCTATGACGCATCTCTTTGCGGAAACTGGGGTATCGTTAAGTATCCTCATGCTGAAGGCGTAGAAGCAGGTTCAACACTCGGAACAATTACCGGTATTTCAATGACTACAGGTACAAAGTATCCGGATGCAGCTTGGGATTTCATTAACTTCATCAGTGGTCCCGAAGGCGCTAAGGTTATGGCTGAGACAGGTAACTTCCCGGCTATCATGACTGAGGATGCTATGAACACAATTTCAAACCTTGAAGGCTTCCCTACAGATGCAGCAAGCAAGGAAGCATTACAGGTATCAAATCTTTACCTTGAGGTTCCTTACCATGAGTCAGTATCAGAGGTTAACTCAATCCTTGATACATATCATACATCTATCATGAGCGGTGAGATGTCAATTGACGATGGTATTGCAGCTATGAATACCGAAATCGGAAAGATTTTAAAGTAAGCTAATCCTTTATAAGAGGCTGTTACAGGCTAACAGCCTCTTAATTTTAAGGAAAGGAAAGGGCAAATATGAGCAATAAAGGTGATTTAGTATTAAGCGAAAAGAAACAGGCGAAAATAGTGAAGCTTCAGGCAGAGCTTGATGAGCTTCTGGTTAAGGTTGAAGGAACGACCGATCCTAAGGAAACAGGCCGCCTGATTACACGTATAGACAGTGTCAAGGATAAAATAATCGCGCTGCAGACCGGAAAGCTGCTTTCAAAAAGACAAAAAAGAAATTTAGTGGCATATTCGTTTATTGCTCCCAACTTTATCGGTTTTGCAGTGTTTACACTTGTGCCTGTTGTATTTGCATTTGCATTGGCTTTTACGGCATGGGACGGCAGTAATCCCATGGAATTTGTCGGTATAGGAAACTTTACCGAGCTGTTTTCGAATACAATGTTTAAGGCGGCATTGAAAAATACTATTATCTATTCTATCGGAACTGTGCCGCTGACTATGATTGCATCTCTCGGACTTGCAATCCTTTTGAATAAGAAAGTTATCGGACGCGGAGTGTTCAGAACCGTTTCCTTCTTCCCGTATGTAGCATCACTTGTTGCTGTTACGGCAGTTTGGAAAATGCTCTTCTCAAAGAGCGGTCCGGTTAATGCTATATTATATTATGTGGGAGGCCTTGAAAAAAGTGCACTTCCCCAGTGGTTTGTCGGTAATCTTGTTCTGGTAAGTCTTATACTTTTCAGTGTATGGAAGTATATGGGTTACTATATGGTAATTTATCTTGCGGGACTTCAGGGCATTTCGGCAGAGCTTTATGAGGCGGCAAGCCTTGACGGAGCAACCGGCTGGCAGAAATTTAAATCCATCACCTGGCCCCAGCTTCGGCCGACCACCTTCTTCATTACGGTTATGCTGACAATTAACTGCTTTAAGGTTTTCGATGTGGCAGTACTCCTTGTCGGCGGAGATACAAATACATTGACAGAGTCCTCCGAGGTTCTTGTACACTTTATCTACCAGAAGGCATTTGTTGAGTGGCGTCTCGGATATGCAAGTGCGGCAGCTATGATTCTCTTTGTTCTGGTACTTATTGTGACGCTGATTCAGTTCAAGGGCGAGTCGAAATATTCGAATTCGTAGGATGGAGGATTAGTTATGGACTTTATAAGCAAGAGTATTAAGAAACATCAAATAAAAAAGAGAATAGATAAGACCAGGTCTGCCAAAAAGCATTCTCTGGTTATGAAAATATTACTTTATATTATCCTGATAATTGTTGCGGCGCTTATGATTATACCGTTTCTCTGGATGCTTTCGGCGTCAATTAAGTCGGACAGAGAAGTATTTCAGGTAAATCCTTTCCAGTGGATACCGGATGTTCCGAAGTGGAGTAACTATGTTGATATCTGGACGGAGATGCCGTTTACGCAGTATATTTCAAATACGGTTATCTTAACGATTGTTGTTACGATTCTTCAGCTGCTTACAAGCAGTTTTGCGGCTTATGCATTTGCAAAGCTTGAATTTAAGCATAAAAAGAAGCTGTTCCTTGCGTATATTGCAACAATTGCGGTTCCGTGGCAGGTATACATGGTTCCTCAGTTTATTATGATGACCAATGCGTTTAAGCTCGGTGACAGTCTGCTTGCAATTATCTGCCTTCAGGCATTTTCGGCCTTCGGCGTGTTTATGATGCGTCAGTTCTATATGGGTATTCCCGATGAGCTTTGCGAGGCCGCAAGAATAGACGGTATGAGTGAGTATAAGATTTGGGCGAAGATTATGCTTCCGCTTTCAAAGCCGGCTCTCTCAACCCTTACAATATTTACCTTTGTTGCAACCTGGAACGATTACCTCGGACCTTTGATTTATCTTACAACCGATACGAAAAAGACTATTCAGCTGGGTATCAAGGCGCACTTTATAGGACAGTATTCTTCAGAATACGGACTTTTAATGGCAGCCTCTGTTGTATCACTTGTTCCGGTGCTTATAATCTTCCTGATTTTGCAGAAGTATTTCGTAGAAGGAGTTGCAAATACGGGTATCAAGGGTTAACATATTTATAGCACAGTTATGTAATGTGAATCAGCGCGACCGGAAATTGACTTTGCGGTCGCGTTATTTTAAGCAGGAGGATATATATAAATTATGTTTGAAAATTATGTGAAACTGACCAAAGAAGAGGCAAAGGAGGCACTTAATGCCGCATCAGCACATATTCTGGATATTTTGCCGCAATATACGGATAAATTTCAGAATGCCTACAGTGTAGACGGATTTTATCCGGCTATTGAGAATAATTACTGGACTACCGGCTTCTGGACAGGCGAGATCTGGCTTGCATACGAGACTACGGGTGATGAGCGTTTTAAGAATGCCGCAATGGTTCAGGTTAAGAGCTTTTATGACAGAATTGTAAATAAAATCGAGGTTGACCACCATGATATGGGCTTTTTATATTCTCTTTCATGCGTGGCAGCATATAAGCTTACGGGCGATGAGCTTGCAAAGGAGGCAGCGATTCTTGCGGCTAAGCAGCTGCTTACACGCTTCCAGCCCAAGGGCGGTTTCCTTCAGGCATGGGGCTCAATGACAGATGCCGAGAGTCACAGGCTGATTATTGACTGTCTTATGAACCTTCCGCTGCTTTACTGGGCAAGTGAAGTTACAGGAGATAGCTGCTATAAGGAGGTTGCGGAAAGACATATACATACTGCTCTGAGCAATGTTATCAGGGATGATTTTTCTACATGGCATACGTTTTTCTTTGATCCGGAAACAGGTAAGCCGCATCATGGCGCTACCTGTCAGGGCTATAAGGACGGCTCTGCATGGACACGCGGACAGGCATGGGGTATCTACGGACTTGCAATAGGCTATAAATATACGGGACGGGCAGAGTATATCGAGCTGTTTAAGGGGGTAACGAAATATTTCCTTGAGCATCTTCCGAACGACCTTATTCCCTACTGGGATTTAACCTTTGGTGAGGGCTCAACCGAGCCGAGAGACTCTTCAAGTGCATCAATAGCAGCCTGCGGTATGCTTGAAATGGCAAAGAATCTTCCTGCTGAAGAAGCGGAGTATTATACAGATATAGCACTGAAGCTTATGAAGTCGCTTAAGGACAATTATGTGGTTACGGATTTTACAAAGGCGAACGGTCTTGTTCTTCACAGTACATATTCAAACCATACTCCGTATAATACCTGTAACCATTACGGTGTTGATGAGTGTAACAGCTGGGGCGATTATTTCTATATGGAAGCAATGATGAGAATCTGCTGTGACTGGAAGCTCTATTGGTAGGAGTGGAAGGAACAGACAGTGTCCGGCGAATATTGTGAGCGGAATTGATTATTGAAGAAATAAGGAGGCTATATGAGCAGATTTTATGACAGACCGGATAATTGTTATCTTGTAAATGATATTAAAGCGGTGGCAGATTACTGCCGTGAGTTCTGGCCCGAGGAGGTAACGCATATTTTGCGCATTGCCGATGAGGTATGCCGGAAAGAGTTTTTGTTTGATTTAAAATGGGACATGGAGCGTACCTATGAGCCTGTTGTGTTTAAGGATGAGATTGACTGGTTCTTTAAGCCCGGTGATGACCCGGAATTTATTTTTCAGTTTAACAGACATCGTTTCTTTATGTGTCTGGGACAGGCATATGCGCTTACCGGTGATGAGAAATATGCAAAATGCTTTGTTGACTGTGTTACCGATTGGATTGAGAAATCGAAGCTTTGCGAGGAAAACTACTGGACAACCTGGCGTACGATTGAGGCGGGTCTTCGTGCTGAATACTGGACAAGAGCGTTCAGATATTTTAAGGATTCAAGCCTTGTTACCGAGGAAATTGAGAAGACCTTTGCAGCTTCCTTGAAGGAGCATGCGGAGTTTATCATAGAAAAGCATGATATTCTTCGAAGAATGAGTAACTGGAGTATTCTTGAGGATCACGGCTTGTTTGAGATAGGCTGTTTCTTACCTCAGGATGAGGATACAGAGCGCTATATTGATACTGCTTTAAGGCAGCTTGCCATTGAGGTGAGATTACAGGTATTCCCTGACGGCTCACAGTGGGAGCAGTCACCTATGTATCACAACGAGGTGCTTCACTGTCTTAATGATGTTGTGCTTTATGCGCGTAAGAACCGTCTTGCCGAGAAAAGAAGCGAGTATGCCGAATACCTCGGTATTATTGAAGCAGCTGCAAAAAGACTGGCTTATGCCGATGCATTTTGGAGGAAGCCTGACGGCTGTCAGTTTATTAACGGAGACAGCGATGATACGGATGTCAGGGATATGATCAGTCTTGGTGCATATCTTTATGCTGATCCTGTCCTTAAGTATCTCGGATATAAAAAGCTTGATTTTGATGATGCATGGGATCTCGGTATTGAAGGTATTAATGCTTATGATGCAATTGAGCCGGCGGCACCTGATTTTGTGTCAAAGGCTATGACTGACAGCGGAAATTATTATCTGCGTTCGGACTGGGGTGAGGATGCAAATCTTATGCATTTCCACTGCGGTACAATCGGAGCGGGACACGGTCATTCGGATCAGCTTCATGTTGACCTTGTTATTAACGGAGAGGATGTTCTTACCGATTCAGGAAGATATAATTATGTGGCAGGACCCGACCGATACGAATTTAAGAATCCCGAAGCGCATAATACAATTACGGTTGACGGTAAAATGTTTACCGTATGCCATGATTCCTGGCGCTGCTCGAAGCTTTCACAGCCCGTAAACAGAACACATAATTTCGGAGAGAAATATGAGTTTGTACAGGGCGGACATCTCGGATATATGGAGAATGAGGGTGTATTTGTAAACAGAAAGATTATTCATATCAAGCCTGATATTTATATTATCTGCGATGAAATGTATACTAACGGAGAGCATACCTATCAGCAGTATTTTAACTTTAATAATTACGGAACCACCGTGCTTACGGCTGCCGGAGGAGAGCTTACCAATGTTGAGCTGGCTCAGGATTGCCCGACCAGAGAATCAATTGAATTCCGTGAGAATATAGTACATCCGGAGGTTAAGGCAGCAAAAGCCGTATTTACCGGAAGTAAGGGTGAAACAGAGCTTTACTTTATGGCGCCCGGATTAAAGAGCACCGTGCATTCGAGCAGAATTTCCCGTAACTATAATCAGACCGAGGAGCGTCCGACGGTTTGCAATGAGTTTTCGGGTAAGGGCTTCTGTTCGGCATTTACGGTAGTTTATGCAAAGAACGGTTCGGATGATAAGCTTCAGATAAAGAAGCTTCCTGTTAAGTCTGTATTTAACAAGGAAATACATCCCTCGTATTATGCCGAAGCATTACAGCTTACGGTAGGAGAGCGCGACTATGTCGTTATTGTATGCCATCAGGAGGTTAATTCGCCTACAGACCAGACCGGTGCTGCCGACTGTATGGGATTCGGAAATGTACAGGTATTTGACAGAAATAAAGAAAGACAGCCGGGTACGGTTTTATTGTACTAGGTAACGGAATAGCAGATAGAATACAAGAGAAGCCCTGTTAAACAGGGCTTCTCTTGATTATATTAAATACAAAATTAATTTAACTTCATACGTACGATTGTGGACTTGTCCCCGAAGATTAACTTATCCTTAGAGGTTCCGATATAATCTTCTCCGAAGTATTCATATATATTTCCTGAGACTGTAAACTCGGGAAGTCTTCCGATGAATTCCTCTCCCTTCATCAGATATCCGAGCTGTACGGGTGTTGCGAAATTACCTTCGTTTGTGCAGTCACCGCCCGATGCCATAACCAGACATACCCATTCTTCATCGCCGACAAGCTCGCTAAGGGTTTTTTCACCGCTCTTGATGCTGAGACCCTCGTATCCGATTGAAGGAACGCCGTCATGTGAACCGCTGGCAGAAGCGGTATTTACATAGCCGAATTCGTCAGCGTTCATCTTGTCGGTATAGCCGCTCTTTAAAACGCCGTTTTCAATAAGTGCAATTCTGTCATTCGCAAGGGTGGTTCCCTCTGAATCAAAGAACGGTACAAGATACTCTGAATCGCTGCGGTTGACCTCGAGTGTAAAGTCAGGTGAGAAAAGCTTTTCACCAAGCTTTTCGCTGAGAGGTGAAGCTGCTTTTCCGAGCTGCCTTCCGTGAAGGAATTCGATAAGCTTCATTCCGAAGGAAGAAACATCTCCCGATACAAGAATCTTATCCTTTTTGGGAAGCTCGACAACATTGTTGAAGGCCTTAAGCTGCTTGCGGGCTTCGGTAAGAAGAGCCTCCTTATCCCAGCTTCGCATAACACGCATAACTCCGGTATCAAATATATTTACTGAATCAACATGCTTAGCAAGGACAGAAACATTGAAGATAGAATCCTTGTTTATGAGCTCAAGACCGATATCATTGGTAAGGGATTCGGTTATGATTGTCATTGCTATTTTGTTTGAGAATATGAATTCAGGGAATTCGGTGCGGAGTATTTCGAGAAGCTCCTCGGCATTCTTTAAGAATTCCTCCTCTGTACAGGAAACCGATAAATCACGGGTTCTTTTCTGATTACCGCAGGGAGCATAAGGGTAGGACACCTTAAGCTCGAGGTTTTCTTCCGCCTGCTTCCAGGTTTCCTCTGTTTCGTCACCAAGAGTACCTGCAATTCCGATGTACTTTCCGTCGTAAACTCGGCAGCCTGATTTAGTTATGTTCTTTGTACGAATTGAGTTAATGAAGCTGCCCGAAACATTCAGACTGACTTCGTTGGTTGTGATTTTATATAATTCCTTAACCATGCTATGCCTCCTTATCACGAAACGCTTATATTATTGACTCTTACATACGGACCGCCAAAGCCTACGGGAAGAGGATACTGCTCCATTTTGCCGCAGCCGCCGGTTGCAAAAGAGAGATACTCGACTTCATTTGATAAGCCGTCGATTTCATTAAGAGTACTCATTACATTACCCGTGATGACAGAAACGCGAAGCGGAGTTGTAATCTTTCCGTCTTCAATGAGATATGCTCTGTCGGGAGCAATTGTAAAGGTGCTCATTCCGCTGCCGTGCTTAATGGTATCAATAAATATACCCCTTTTAACACCTGCAACAAGCTCATCAAAGGTAAGGTCGCCCTTCTCGATATATGTGCATGTCATTCTGACGATAGGCTCGAAGCCGAAATTAATTGAACGTGCATTGCCTGTAGGAGCCTCATTAAGCTGGGCTGCTGTAAAGGCACTGTGAAGTCTTCCCGCAAGGATTCCGTTTTTAATGAGATAGTTGTTTTTTGCCTTGCAGCCTTCATCGTCAAAGGGAACATAGCCGCTGCCCGAAATAGTTCCCGTATCAACGATGCTGAGTATGTCAGCCCCTACGCGGCTGCCGATTGCCCACTCCTTCATCATCGTTTCGTCACCAACCATGAAGTCTGCTTCACTCTTATGACCAAAGCTCTCATGAGCAAAAACACCTGCTGTTTCGGGAGATAATATACAGGTATATGTACCGGGCTCAACAGGAACTGCATTATATGCATAATATATATCCTTGGCAATTTTTTCGCGAAGAAAATCAGCCTTACCCTTTGCATTTTCAAAGTCGGTTCCGCAAATGTCTGCGGCGCTGCTTTTCGGAATGCCGTTAACCATAAGAGTGGATCTAAGACAGAGATTTGCTGTCTGTGTATCAAAGGTAACGTCCGTGCCCTTACTTGAAATAATATGCTTTTCGGTATGGTTGTCGAGATAGAGTATGTTATAAGACTGAACCTCGGAAACCTCTGTGATGATAGGCTTATATTCCTCCATAAGCGCAATTTTCTCTGATGAGGGAATTTTTGAAACATCATTATCCGTGAAGCTTAAATAAGTACCGGTATTTACCTCGAGAGCTTTTACTACCGGATGCTCGTAAATATCAGGATTGGGTGTTGCCATTCCGGCAAGCTTGTCGATTTCCGCCTGTACGCTGTCAACGCTTGTAAAAGCACTGTAGTACCATCTGTTTCCGTCAAATACTCTGACCATGGCACCGATATCTGTTTTGCAGACATTCTGCTTGAGTTCTCCGTCGACGATCTTAATATTTGATGAGAAAACTTTTTCGATTCTCACATCAGTAAACAGGTTATCGGGAAATTTATACATAGTGTCCTCCGTTCCGAAGTCCCCGAATCACTCGGAAAGACTTCTAAATAATGCTGCTTTTCAGCTATGAACACATTCTATAATAAAAAAGCATTTTTGTACAGCAAAGACTACATAACTGCAGATATTTCGGGAATGATATTAAATATTAATGCTTACGGAGGCGGCTATGAGGTTCAGATGCGTTTTTTTGGCTATTATGATTACAGTCGTAATTTTGGGCGGGGTTTCATGTACGACGGATATCGAGAGTGACAGGGCTAAAATAACACCTGAGCTTCTTTTTCAGGAATTAATGTTTGCGCAGGATTCATATCTGTTGTCGGGTGACAGGATGAGAAGCATAAGTTCAGAGGACATCGTAAGTGAGAAAACTGCTACAGAGCGCAGCGACGGGATAGTAAATGAATTGAAGGAAAGGGCCGCCGGAGGCGGATATACGCCGGGTAAACCGCTGATAGTCTTAAATCCGTACGGAAATTCTCCGCTCACCGCGGTAATAATGTTTACAACCTCTAAGGAGTATAAAGCAAAGGTCAGTGTTGAGGGCGACAGCTTCGATGCGGAGATCGGAGGGGAAACGGCAGCAGCTACAGAGCATATTATACCCGTAATCGGGCTGTACCCGGACAGAAACAACAGGGTTACGGTTGAACTTACGGATATGTCCGGAAATGTTATTGAAAAGCATTTATACAGAATAAAAACCGAGCCTCTCCCTACTGAGCTGGAGGATGCAGCTGAACGCGAGGCTCGTGTTGATACGTCCTCTTACAGGCTTATTCTGGTTTCCGGACAGGAATCGGAATATCCGTATGCTTTTGACCGAAACGGCTGTGTTCGCTGGTATCTGACAGAAAAATCCGGTGAATACGGAATATTTCCGATTTCCGGAGGAAGGTTTCTGGTTCCTTCAATGCTGTTTGAGGGCACGCCAAATGAATGGAAGCAAAGTGCGGCTCTGTATGAACTGGATGCAATGGGCAGAACCTATAATATATATTATGTTGAAAATGGATTTCACCACGATATAGCCGAGAAAAGTCCCGGAGGAAATCTGATTCTTCTGACAAATACGGAGGAAGGATACGGATTTGACTGCATTGCGGAGCTTGACAGAAATACGGGTGAGACGGTAAGGAGTCTGACTGCTGCCGATATTTTTTCAAAAAATAATTACGATACCGGAAGCGACTGGGTTCATTTCAATTCACTGTCTTATGTAACGGAAGAGGATTGTATAATCGTAAGTGCACAAAATCTTAATTCCGTAATTAAGATTGATTGGAATACGGGAGAAATACGCTGGATTTTGAGCGATGAGAACAGCTTTTCGGGAAGTGAATATGCCGGACTGGTGCTCAGAGGCATGGAGGAGACTGTCTGGAATCACGGTCAGAGTAATGCATATCAGACCCGGGAAAACCTTGATGAACACACTGAAAATATTCATATTATGCTTTTTGATAATCACAGTACCGGAGCACATAATGCATTTGTAAATATTTATACCGTAGATGAGGAAAAGATGACAGCTGTGCTGCTGCATCGCTATAATACAGGGATAATTGCACCGGAAAATTCAAATTGTGCACTTGACTATGCCGACAGAAGAGTATTTGCAATGTGCGGCTCAGGAACAGAAGATGGGTCGGAGAGAGCACGCATTATCGAATTTGATTATGAAACTGAAGAAGTAATAGGTGCATATACACTTAAGAGCAGCTTTTACCGTGCTTATGAAATGCCGGTAAGCGTCACCGATACGGAATGGGCTGAGCTTGAGGAAACAAACCGTGAAAAGGGAAGGCTTAAGATTCCTGTTGAAATAGCAGCAAACACCGATACGTTATGGCTTGAAAAAATAGATTTTGAGCCTGAGGGTGTAGAGCTTGTTCTACGCGGTGATATGCTCTTTATTGATTCTGAGGAGCTTATGCTTGAAAGAATTGCGCTTATATCAGATGACGCACGGTATATTTTCGGTAAGCGGTACGGAATGGCAAAAAAACTGGCGATAACACTTCAGTGCTTAAAGACCGGTACCTACAGGGTTTATTTAAACAGCTCGGGGAGCTGGTATGACAGCGGAAAGACGTTTTTTATCGAATGAATTGTATGTATAATTTAAATTATTGATGGAAATTAAAAAGTTTTGCCATTGTGGCTTGACAAATCTCCTTTAGTATTGTATTATATGTTTTGCGTTCAGCGATTGCTTGAATGTGAACAACTAAATGCGGTTTGCACGAGTGGCTCAGTGGTGGAGTATCGCCTTGCCAAGGCGAGGGTCGCGGGTTCGAATCCCGTCTCGTGCTTCAAAAAAAGGAATCTCGAAAGAGATTCCTTTTTTTGA
>JAZNKQ010000031.1:0-26850 GCA_045578645.1 Lachnospiraceae bacterium | reverse complement strand
CCCTTTGTGTGGAAAAAAGCATTACCGTGAATCATGTCAAGTTTCTCATCAAGAGTCAGCTCTTTTAAAATTTCTTCAATTTTGTTTTCATCAACTTTTCTCATCGCACCCTCTGTCCAAATAAGGACCGCAAGCGGTCCTTATTTTATATTTTTTATTATATTTCCTTTAAAAATGCATCATATCCGAGCTTTGTTTCATATATATCGGCCTTACTTGCAACCTCCCAGGGTGCATGCATATTATGAAGTGCAACACCGCTGTCGATTACTTCCATATTGTATTTTGCCATTATATATGCGATTGTTCCGCCGCCGCCCTGATCAACCTTACCAAGCTCTGCCATCTGATAAGATACATTATGCTTATCAAGTGCTGCACGCAGCTTTGCAATAAACTCAGGGTTAGCATCATTTGAGCCTGACTTTCCGCGTGAACCCGTATACTTACTGAATGCCATGCCCTTACCGAAGTAAGCACAATTCTTCTTCTCCATAACTGAAGGGAAGTTAGGATCGTATGCTGCATTAACATCCGATGAAAGCATATGTGAATTCTGAAGTGCCCTGCGGAGTGAAAGCTCTGAATACTGTCCGAGACGATCCATAAGCTCAGCAACCATATTCTCAAAGAATACCGAATGCATACCTGTTGCTCCGACACTGCCGATTTCTTCTTTATCAACTAAAATGCATACTGCCGTACGGTCAATCTTATCAACCTCAAAAAGTGACTTTGCAGAAGTAAATGCACAGATTCTGTCATCATGTCCGTAGCCCATAATCATACTTCTGTCAAGACCGTAATCTCTTGCCTTTCCTGCAGGTACAAGCTCAAGCTCGGCTGACATAAAGTCATCCTCGTCAAAGTCATACTTCTCCTTAAGAATACGGAGAACATTAGCCTTAACAGCTTCCTTTTCCTCGTCTGCAAGCGGAATGCTTCCTACAAGAACATTAAGATCCTCGCCCTCGATAACTCTTGAAGCCTTCTTCTCCATCTGCTCAGCAGAAAGATGAATCAATAAATCAGAGATACCTACAACCGGATCCTTGTCATCCTCACCGACAACAACCTTAATAACCGTTCCGTCCTTCTTTACAACAACACCGTGAATTGCAAGCGGAATTGTAACCCACTGATACTTCTTAACACCACCGTAATAATGGGTTTCCATAAGTGCAAGCTCTGTATCCTCGTAAAGCGGATTCTGCTTAATATCAAGTCTCGGGGAATCAATATGTGCTCCGAGAATCTTCATACCCTTCTCAAGAGGCTCTGAGCCTACTACAAATAAAGCAATCGCCTTACCCTTATTAATGCTGTAAAGCTTATCACCGGGCTTTGCGGACTTCACCTCATCCAGGTTCTTATATCCAAGTGCCTCTGCCATTCTTATAATTTCATCGACACATTCACGCTCTGTCTTACATTTTGAAAGAAACTCTTTATACTCCTCATTAAGCACATTGAGCTCTTTAAGCTGCTTTGCCTTATATTTAAGCCATGCATTTTTGTTTTCCTTCTTCGCGCTATTGTCCTTCGCGTTTTTTGCCGCCATGTTACGTTCCTCCATTCGTGTCTTAACCTTCTAATAATTCGGATAATCTTTCAAGAGTTTCGGAAAGCTCATTATACTGGTAATTCATCATGTATTCCTCTGCCGTGTGAATCAGTTCAAGCACCTCTTCATCATCAAAGGATACCTGTGCCAGCTGATAAAACAATGCCTCAACCTTATCCAGCTGATAATCTGAAAGATATTCCTTCAGCTCCTCAATAAGCCTTATCAGATCGTCCCTGTCAATGGCTCCCTTTATCACCTGCTTATCCTTCGGTATTATAGCATTTCTTATGCGTGTTAGCAACCTTTCGAAGTAACTTACCATAACAGGAGTTTCCCTCACCAGAAATGACCTGTTACCCTGCTTTGCCGCCTGCTCAAGCTCATGCGCTCTCTCGGCAAGCCACGTTGCTCCGATAAGTCTCGCAACACCTAAAATACCGTGCATTACTATAATATAGTTCTTATAATCATACTCCTCAAGGTATCTGAGAAGCATTACACCCTTTGTATCACCGTTTCGGCAAAGTGTTAATAATACATTTCTGTATTCATTCTCATCACCGCCGAAATTCTCAAGAGCCTGCTGTCTGTCAAGATCAAGGCTGTCCGGTAAGCCGCTCTCCTCCGCAGCAGTCTCCGATGCGGTATATGTAATAAGATGCGGCGGAAGCCATGCCTTAAGCTCACGCTCAAGCTCCGGTATACCAATCGGCTTAGGAATATATCCGTTCATTCCGGCACTTAAAAAGCTTTTCATAATACCCCTGTCGGTATTGGCGGTAAGTGCAATAATCGGAAGCGCATCAAAATACTCCGCACGATTTGTTCCCGCCCATTTCTTCCTTATGAGCTCTGTTGTCTCAATACCGTCCATTCCCGGCATAATATGATCCATGAACACAAGATCATATCTGATTCTGTCGAGAAGCTCAAGTGCTGCCCTGCCGCTGTCAGCAATATCCGCATTTATCTGATAGCACTTCAGAATACTGCACTCAATACGCGCATTCATAAGGTTATCATCTACTATCAGCACTCTTGCCTCCGGTGCCACAAAGCCTCTTACCGAAACCTGCTCGGGGAACTCAACCTCATTATCCTCAAGTGTACCGATTCCGACCGTTTTTTGCTGTATCAGCAATGTGTAGGTGGTTCCGACACCCTTAACACCCTTTGCAGACAGTTTTCCTCCCATCTTAAGTGCAAGATATTTTATCAGATAAATACCGAGCGAGGTTCTGCCGAAATTCTTCCTGCTGTAAAACTCATCTGCCGGCTTTCCGCTCAGTGCAGCCATAACATCGTCTCCGATTTCACCGGAGCTGCTGTCCGTAACATCAAACCTCAGATACACACACCCCGGTGTGGACGCAAGACATTTTGCCGAAAAGCTGACTTTTCCTTCTCGGGACGCATCGAAAGCATGAGTAAGGAGCTTTCTGAGCATCTGCTTAATATGCGGCGCATCTCCAAACATACGGTAGGGAATATTATTATCAATATCAATACTGTGCTCAAGACCCCTGATATCAGCCTGATTTTCCATAAATCGGCGCACTTCAAGATATATATCCTGAAAACAATAATCCTCGCAGCCAAGCTCGAAGTCATTGTGACTGATACTTATCATATCAAATATATCATTTGTCAGACTCATCAATACATCTGCGGAATGCCTGATATCACATATGCTCGTGTAAACCTTTTCGCTTACCGATTCATGCATAATAAGCTCAGTATTACCTATGATGGTATTCATGGGAGTCCTGACCTCATGACTTATCTGCGTCAGAAATCTGTATAGTTCGTTTGAATGAATATCATCCATATGGAACCTCCGTGATATATCCGGAGCCGTTACGGGATCCGGTCCTCGCGTACAATCGGGTAAAACAAAAACCTGCCCCTAAAGAGCAGGTTTTATATCTGAACCGCACAACCTGCGGTACCTATCAGTTGTATACTTAACCTATAACCTTTTTAATTGCCTCCAGAACACGGTCTGCCTGGAAGGGCTTTACAATAAAGTCCTTTGCACCTGACTGGATTGACTCAATAACCATAGCCTGCTGTCCCATAGCAGAACACATAATTGCTACGGCTGAGGGGTCAGCTTCCTTAATCTTCTTCAGCGCCTGAATACCATCCATCTCCGGCATGGTTATGTCAAGCATAACAAGATCAGGCTTTGTTTCCGCATATTTTGCCACTGCTACAGCTCCGTTCTCAGCTTCACCGGCAATTTCATAACCATTCTTTGTAAGAATATCCTTAATCATCATGCGCATAAACGCCGCATCGTCACAAACAAGTACTCTCTTAGCCATGCTTCCCTCTCCTATCCTAATACATAGTTCAAGACTCATTCGCGAGTCCCGAAACCTCTATGTGTATTCAGTTTATTCTCGCGTTATACTATTCTGAATGTAATATACCCTATAATTCGTTATTTGTCAAGTTTTATAATCAATTTCATAAAAAACAAAATACAAATCAGTCTTTCTTCTCATCTAATACTTTTTGCAGCTCATCTGTTGTAAAAATGTAATTTGTTCCGCAGAAATGACAATTAACTTCGACAGGATTTCCCTCATTTATCATTTCCTTTATATCCTTACGGTCAATACTCCTTATCGCACGGCTTACTCTTTCCTTACTGCAATTGCATCTGAAGCGGGTATCAATCGTATCGGTTATTTCAAGGCCGAACTCATCAAAGATATCGTGAAGAATCTCCTCGGGGCTCATGTTTTTATCAAGAAGCTTTGTTATGGGCTCCATTCCCGCCAGCTTTTTTTCAAGCCTCTCAACAACCTCATCATCCGCAAAGGGCAGAAGCTGTACAATAAAGCCTCCCGCATGCCTTACGGAATCATCGGCATTAATTAAAACACCAAGCGCCACTGCAGAGGGTGTCTGCTCCGAGTTTGCAAAATAGTAGGTCAAATCCTCTGCAATCTCGCCGGATACAAGCTCCGTCTGTCCCGAAAACGGCTCCTTAAGTCCCATATCCTTTATTACCGTAAGTATTCCTGCTCCGAGCGCTCCTCCGACATCAAGCTTTCCCTTTTCATTCAGCGGCAGCTCAACCGCCGGGTTAACGGCATAGCCCTTAACGTCGACACATTCCCGTTCTCCCTCCTGCGCTTTTGATGCAGTAACGGTAAGTCCTCTTACCGGTCCGCTGCAGCCGATCTGAAGAGTCAGCACATCCGTGCTGTTTTTCATCATGCCTGCCATAAGTGCGCCTCCGGTCAGCAGTCTTCCGAGAGCTGCCGTAATAACATCACTTGTGCCGTGTGCCTTTCTCGCAGTTTCAACAAGCTCACCGGTTACAGCCGCGAAAATACGGATATTATTATCTGCTGCGGTAGCTCTGACTATATAATCCTTCATCTTCATCTCCATTCCGAGAACGTCAGTATCATGTATTACAGCCTGTCTGTGACGTTCTCGGCACAAACAGCCGCTATTATATTTCAGTCTTCAGACTGCATTTTGCACTTTCGTGCCACAAAATAAACTCTTTCGGTCCTTCTGTCCGGCGCCTCGTGAGTAAGCACCTTATATACGCAGGTTTCGCCAAAGCCCGACTGCTTTAAAAGCTTTCTGATTGCCGCAAGCTTATATGCCCGCTGATAATGTGTTTCCTCACACCTGCGGTACAAACCGTCACCGCTGTTATCTGCCCGGTAATAAATGGTCATATCAAACTCATTAATATACGTTTCCGGGTCATAATAATTGTCCCATATAAAGCTGCCCTCATCGCGGTTATCGCAAATCGTCTGCTCACCGAGGACCTGACTGTAATAATACTCTGTATTTAAGTCAAATATGAAAACCCCGTCAGGGTCCAGATAATTATTAACAAGCAGAAAAACCTTTTTCAAATCCGCCTCATCAACAATATAGTTCATACTGTCGCAAAGGCTTACAACCGCGCGTACCGTCCCGTACAGCTCAAATTCCCGCATATCCTGACACAGATACAAAATGCTGTCATCCTGCTCCTTTTCGACGGCCATCTGCAGCATATCCTGCGAGAAATCGACTCCTATCATATCATAGCCCCGGTCTCTGAGCCTTCTTGTAATGTTTCCGGTACCGCAGCCAAGCTCCAGTACCAGCCCGCTTTCTATGCCCTGCTCCTTAAGCAGACCGCACAGATACTCTGTCCACTCATCATACGGAACATTATCCATAAATGCATCATAGACATATGCAAAACCTGTATACTCTTTCATATCGTGCTAATAACCGTGCCCTTTCCATAGCCTGCCAACCTTAGGGCGCAGACACTGTTTCCTGCGGTCTGATGTAGCATATTCCCTGCTTCACCACCTGTATATCGGCTCTTTTGGTTTTTCCTCCGAATTCTCCGTCAAGCGACCATGCAATTTCATCATCGCTGCTGATGCTTACCTTATCAACTCTGGCATACTGTATATAAGCACTGTCATATTTATGCGACAGCAGTTCATTAACAACGCGAGTGACTCCGGCAAGACTGTCCTGCTTCTTAACCAGCATCAGCTCATGCAGTCCGTCGTCAAGAGTAACCCCGTCGCCCGTTATTCCCTTAAAGCCGCCTACGGAATTTGAGCTGACTACCATACCGTAAATATAGTCATCCTCATATACCCTTCCGCCGTATTCCACCTTAAGGTGATACACCTTTATTTGCGACAGCTTTGTTATCCCGTTCATTATGTAAGCAAGCCTTCCGAGCGAATTCTTCATATTCTGGGATGTGTTGTAGGACACATCACTGAACAGTCCGAAGGCTGCCGTATAAGTAAAATAACGATTGTTAAATGAGGCAATATCGCACAGGAATTTCTTACCCGTAAGTGCAAGCATTGCTGCCCCCATAATATCGCCGCTTATTCCGAGTGTATATCCGAAATCATTGGTTGACCCCGCCGGAATCAGCGCAATGGGAATCTTTTTACCGACACGCATCTGCGCACCCGCAACCTCATCCAGAGTCCCGTCACCGCCCGCACATACGATTAAGTCACAGGCATCATTCGCCGTATACTGCTCCGTCACTAAAGCCGCATCTCCCACGCCGCAGGTTGAATGAACAATCAGCTCATATTCCGACATCGAGTACATGCTTATTATGTCCGAGAGCTTTTCCCGGATTCTGCCCTTACCCGCATGTGCATTATAAATCAGCAACAGTCTTTTCTTCTTCATGACCATTTCATTCCTTCTTAGTCTTTGATTCCTTTTTCTTACGTCCGGCAACTATTCCGCCGATTCTCCCGGTTTCTCCTGCCGTCAGCGAGCCCCAGCCGTTCTCAAGTACCCGGTCAAAAAGCCCGAGCTCCTTTGCAATTTCATATTTAATCATCTCCTCAGGCTTAACCTTATCCATATCAATCTTTTTCATGGCATCCTCCGTTTCGGATTACTTCTGTAATCTTTTTACCAAAAGTATGCCCATATATTAATATTTTACAACATTCATTCTGCATTAACAAGCTCAGACAGACAAAACGAGTACAGAAGCTTTTCCTTAACTCTTTTTCCCGTAAGGCGCTCCGCTGCCCCGGCATAATATTCGAGCTGTGTTTTATACCTCCTTACCAGCTCATTACCCTCCTTTATCACATCTGTCTTATAATCCAGAATAACAAGACCGTCCGCTTCCTCAAACATAACATCTATTATTCCCTGAACCGGAATAATTTCCTGCTGCCCGGCATATTCCTCACGCAGCTCACAGGCCTTTACTCCCATAACAAACGGCTGCTCACGGTAAAGCCTTCCCTCAGCCTGCGCCGCTCTCATGCGTCCGGCAACGCTGCTGCGGTTGAAGGCCGCAAGCTTCGCGGGATTCAGCTGCTCCGTATCACGTGCCTCGAGAATTCCCTTCTGCACCAGCTTCTCAAGAAAAGCCGTCACAGCCTCCGCGTCCTGAAGTGAAAAATCCATTCTCTGCATAACATTATGGTAAAGTGTGCCTCTGTCAGTACCTGAGTACTCCGCTCTTTCCTTTAAAAATGCAGGAACTATTCTGTCCGTCTTTATGGCTGCATCTTCTTCCGATTCCAAGCTGTAGGATTTCTTTGCAAATATATCCTCACCGAATTCCTCATCCATACTGAGCTTTTTCAGCTCTGAAACGCTGAGCTTCATCGGCAGGCTGTTTCCCGATGAATAAGGATATTCGAATTTTCTCCACGAAATCAGCTTATCGTCAACGTTCCCGGGCTCAACCTCTTCCAGTTCCCTGCGCCGCTGCTCTTCATCGCTCTCAAAGTCCTTCTTTTCCTCTTCGATTTCCGATTCGCTTATCTGAATAAGCTTAAAATTCTTTGCCGAGGTCACTGCTGCCGGTCCGACAAAGCTAAAATAGCTCTTAGCACCCATAAGGTACGAATATGAAAGCTTACCCGCGCATATCGTGCCGGCCGCCTCCTTCCAGCTCTCATATTCCTTCGTAAAATCCTTAACTCCGCCCAGCATAATGAGCTTCTCTCTGGCACGGGTCATGGCAACATACAAAACTCTCAGCTCTTCCCCAAGGCTGTCCGCGCGAATCTGCTTCTGAATCGCCTTTTTAAGTAAGGTGGGAATCTTCGTTCTGTTTTTATAATCAACATATTCCGGTCCGATTCCAAAATCGGGATTGACCACAACCTTTGCCTTAGTATCACTCTGGTTAAAGGCTTTGCCCATTCCGGCAAGAATAACAACAGGAAACTCAAGACCCTTACTCTTATGTATGCTCATTATGCGGACAGTATTATCATTCTCCTCTGTTACGGCCTCGCCGTAATCCGTCTCATACTCAAGAAGTCTCTCAATATACCTGACAAAGCTGAACAGACCTGAATAGCTGCTGCTTTCATACTCAGCGGCGTAATCAAGAAGCTTATCCAGATTAGCTCTCCTGCGCTCTCCTCCGGGCATTGCGGATACATAAACATAGAAGCCGGTTTTATCATATATTTCAGACAAAAGTGCAGCAATATCTTTATTCCGTTTAACTCTTCTCAGCTCCTCACAATTTGCAAGAAAGGCTGTCAGCTTTTGTCCCGTTTCACCGGAAGCATATTTTTCCGAATAGCTTATTAAAGCATCGTAATATGAATACTCAGGTCCTGCAGCCATTCGAAGCTCAGCCATTTCGTTACTGTCGAAGCCTCCTATCGGGGAGTGCAGAACTGAGGCAAGTGCAATATCCTGTCTGGCATTATCCAGAATCCGCAGATAATTCAGCATTGTCTTAATCTCATAGGCTTCAAAAAAGCCCGACTGGATATCTGCCGAAACCGGAATACCCTCCTGTCCGAGCACCTCACAAAACACCTCAGACCAACCGCTCACGGCTCTGAGCAGAATCACAATATCCCCATATTCCGCTCTGCGCTTAACACCCCTGTCATTAATTAAAAAGTCAGGATTATTCACTATACGGCGTATTAACGCAGCAGCCGTTCTCGCCTCAAGACCGCGCAGCTCGGATGCGCCTGCCTTCTCAGCATCACTGCATACGGCGATAAGCTCTGTTGTGTAAAGTCCTTCCGCATCCGGCTCGGAAGGAATGCCCGCCTGCAGACTGCATTCCTCATCATAGGTAACACCGCCCACCGTATCATTCATCGCCAGCATAAACACATCATTTGTGCTGTCAAGAACCTCCCTGCGGCTACGGAAATTCTTATGAAGATTAATACTTCTTCCGTACCGGGAGTCACCCTCGTACCTGCGCATTCTGTTAATGAAAAGCTCCGGCTTAGCCATACGGAATTTATAAATACTCTGCTTTACATCACCTACGGTAAATACAAACGGCGGCTTTGTTTCATCTCCGGCAATTGCATTTGCAATACAATCCTGCAGACTGTTACTGTCCTGATACTCGTCAATTATTATTTCATGAAAGCGCTCTCTCAGCTCTTCGGCGGTCTGTGTTACCCTGACACTTCCGTTTTCCTTTGTTATCAGTATGTTTAGAGCAAAATGCTCAATATCGTTAAAATCAATTATATTCCTGGAACGTTTTTTTTCGGAAAAACGTCTGATAAACTCTCCCGTCAGCCTAAGAAGTGCCCTGACGGGTCCTGCAGCGCCCTTCATATCATCGCATATAGTTTCGGGGTCCGTAAAAAAGAACTCCTTCTTTATTGTATTAAGGGCATCCTTGTAGCCGTCACGGAGTGCCTTTACACGTTCCTTAATATCCTCATCTATTTCCCCCTTTAACCGTCCGGGTATCCTTCCGAAGGAAACGTTTTCCGCAGCACTGTTCATTTCCGAATAGCTTTCACAGCCCATAACACTCTTAATGCCCTCGAGCTCCGAAAGAATTACGGGAATATATTCCCGCGGTCCTCCCTGCATCTCACAATATCGCAGCGCGGTGCTGCCCATTTCCGCTGCATCACGCAGCTGCTTTTTTACATATTGTACTATGAATCCTGTCCATGACTTTGCATCAAGCTCACTGACACATTCGGCACCCATATTGTCCGACATTTCGTCAAGCCACTCCTCCGGCCACGGATGCGCCGATGCGCAGCGGTAAAGATCAAGTATTATTTCGCCGACTGCCCTGTCGCTTTTTGAATCACCGTAGCACTCCACCAGCTCGAAGAAATCCGCCTCTGCAGCCTCATAGCAATCCTCCAGAAGCTCTGCCAGAACATCACTTTGCATAAGTGAAAGCTCCGCCTCCTCTGCAATCCTGAAGGACGGGTCAAGCTCCAGAAGATGAAAATAATCCCTTACAATACCGAGACAAAAGCTGTCGATGGTTGTAATGGATGCATTATGAAGAAGCCTCTGCTGATTCAGCAGACGCCTGTTGTCAGGCTCGTTTCCGACCGCCTCTTCAAGCTTCGCGCCGATACGCTCGCGCATTTCTGCCGCTGCTGCATTTGTAAAGGTCATAACCAGCAGTCTGTCAATGTCAACAGCACCGGGCTCCTCAGTTATCATCCGAAAAATGCGCTCTACAAGCACCGCCGTTTTTCCGGCTCCCGCAGCTGCAGATACCAGAAGATTGCAGCCTCTGCTTTTTATTACGCTTCTTTGTTCATCTGTCCATCTATCTGCCGCCATATATCATCCTCCTGACACTTCGCAAGCTCCCTGTAGCTGCTGCCCAGTCTGCAGTCAAAGCTGCACACTGTTCCGTACGGGCAGTAATCGCATGCTGTCATGTCTCCAAGTCTGTACGGATTAACCGCCGCATTTCCCTTAAGAATCTCCCTGCCCTCGCGTTCAGTCAGTTCATCAACATACTCAGACATAGCTATGAACTGTTCGTCTGTCATAATTTTTGACCTTGCACCGACCGCTCCGCTCTTATCCGTTTCCGCCTGAATTACCTTAGACTTTACAGAGGGCTTAAGTCCCTCTCCGTCACCTTCGAATGAACTGTCATGCAGCTTCATGGCCTCCATAGAGGAATTCGACGGTCCGCTAAGGCGCAACCGCCTTTCCATGGTATCCTGTTTCATTTCATTCCGCTCGATTATCGGGTCGTTAATATTATAGTAAAACAGACCGGCAGGAATAATATTTTCTGCCGCTTCATCCTTCGCAACCAGACGCATGCTCTCCTTCATATAGACGGCAAGCTGTATCTGCAGACCGTGATAAAGCTTATTTAAATCAAAATCCGAGTTTCCCGATTTATAGTCAATTACCCTTAAATACCAGCCCTCTTTGCGCCGGCACAAATCAAGCCTGTCAATCTTTCCGCGCAGCTCCATATATGCATTGGCATGCAGAAAGCTCTCCTCATAAAACTCAGGCTCAAAGCTGCCTGCCTTTACCTGCGCATCAAGAACAGACAGCGTCCGGTCGAGAACTCTGTCAAGTCTTGTTATCATATATTCATTACGCTTTGAGCTTCCGAAAATCTCTTCATAATCAGAAACTGCAGTCAGCAGCACCTCGCTCTTCAGCTCCTGTCTGACTGCTTCATCGGCATCATGCCAGCTTAAGCCTCTCTGCTTTAAGGCTTCTCCGTACAGCTCTATCGCCTTATGATATATATTTCCTATATCAACACTGCCGATTTTGTATTCACTTCTCTCCTCGAGCATAAGACCGTAACGCAGAAAATGTGCATATGCGCACGCCGCATACTTTTCAAGTCTTGTAACACTGCCCTTCAGAACATTTCCGTACAGGGATTTTCCCACATTCTCATCGAGCCTTTCGTCCACAGGTCTGTAAAAGGCTGCAGCAATAACTCTTTCATATATCTCCCTTGCCTCGTTGCGGTACACGCTGATAAGCGTCTGCTCTTCCGCACTCAGCTCGTCGACTCTTTTTTCACGCATGATTGCGGCAAGAGAACCCAGCCCCTTATCCGCTCCGAGCAGCATTCCGATACTCTCGGGCTTCTTAGAGCTGTAAACCTCCGTAACAACATCCGGGAATATTTTCTTCAGCTTACCTATCAGATACGACGGTCTTGCCGGTTTATTATCTTTATCTCTTCTGTGGAACGAAACAAATATTCCGTCACACGGCTTAGTAAGACAAAGGTACAGATAAAACTCACTTAAATAAGCGCTCTGCCTCTTTGTCGGTGAAAGCTCAATATCATTTTCTTCAAAAATACGCCGCTCGTCATCTGACAGGATTCCGCCCGAAGCACCTGTCTTTGGAATAACCCCGTCATTTGCTCCGATTAGGAACATTATCTTTATGTTATTAAGCCTTGTTCTTTCTATATCACCTATAACCACACTGTCCGCGCCCTGCGGTATGACACGGAGCTTTGCCTCACGAAAGCCCGTATCCAGTATCTCGCAGAACTCCTTACCCGAGATGATATCATCTCCGAGCAGTGAGGTTATCCTGTCAAAGACATCAATAACGATTCCGAAGAGCTGCTCCTCTGATTTTGCCTCCAGACGTTCCGATATGTCCGCAGACAAAAGCTTTCTTTCGGCTTCTGCCTCAAGCTTCTCCTGCACACCGCATCTTACCAGAAGCTCATACAATGCGGTCATGCGCTCCTTAACCGTGGTTTTTGTACGGAGCACCTGACAGACGTCGCCGATAAGTCCGTTTATTCTTTCCCTTATCCCGTTAACGGCCGCAATATCCGCTTTATGCCGTCCCCTGCAGGGAGTTGTCCATTCTCTGTTCCAGCGGCCGCATCCTCTTATGCCGAATTCTAGGCAGTAATTCTCAAGTATCGAAATTTCATCCTCACTGACAGGTGCAAGACCTGATTTGAGAAATCTGAAAACACTCTCGTAGGTATAATCCGTCTCCGCAATTTCAAGAACGGCACGCAGCATTTCAACGGGCGCAGTCCCGAGAATATTTCTTTTCTCGTCAAGGAAAAACGGTATTCCCGCACGTGTAAACTCCCGGTCAGCCATTCTGCCGTAGTTTTCAATTTCGCCCGAAACCACCGCAATATCGCGGTATCTGTAGCCCTCTTCTATAACCAGCCTGTTTATCTCGGCAATAACTCTCAAAAGCTCCGCCCTGCGGCTGTCACAGGACAATATACGTACGACCCCGCTGCCTCCTGATTCCCTTACGGGATAGCGGAAAATCCCGTGCTCAAGTGCCGCCAGCGCTTTATTATTCTTAAAGCGGTACGGAACACCGCCGTAAACATGCTCCCTTATTTCAAGCCTGCATTTTTCCGCAAGCGCGGTACAGCGCATTATTGTTTTATAACTTAAGTAGAACAGCGAATTCTCATTCTGGGCTCTGTGTATCTCCCGCTCATCTATTGTAAGCGTAATATGGATATCCTTTACCATTCTCATCAGGCACTCAAGCAATGCATACTGTGAAGCCGTAAAGCCCGTAAAGCCGTCAAAGCATATGACGCAGTTTTTCAAAAGCTCTGATTCCTCCGCCTTCTCGCAAAGCTTATCAAGCAGCTGCTCATTCATGATAAAGCGCCCTTCAATAAACTCCCTGAAGCCGTTAAATACGGTACGTATATCCGAAAGCTTCGCGCTCAGCTGCCGCCGTCTTCCGCACAGTTCTTCCATCTGCGCCAGCTCACGTTCGCCGACTCCGTACTGGTAGAACTCTGAAATGACCGATTTCATCTCCTCAATAAAGCCCTGCTGATGTACCTTGCCGCCGTACAGACGAAGCTCGTCCCGCTTATCAAGCGCCACCTTTTTCACAATCATGCTCTTGCCCGTGTCCTCAAGCACCTGAGGCTGCTTATAACCGAGCTCTTCAAATACCCTGTACGCAAGGCGCATAAAGCTGAGAACATCAATATTCATGATGCCCTTGTCCGGATGCATGGCTATAATATCCCTCTGCGTCTGAAGCGTAAACTGCTCCGGTACAATACAAAGATATGTGGTCGAAAAATCTGCCATCGATTCCTTTATTATTAAATTATACAGACCGGTTGATTTTCCCGAGCCCGAGCCTCCAAGATGAAAATGCAGCGGCATTTTTACCCCTCTTTCTTTCCTTCGCCGGCATTAGCGGCTCCGGCCCTGAAAAAATTATATACCTTCTCGGCTGCAGCCATATTCATACCGTCAACCCTGCTAAGCTCTTCAATATCTGCCGCCTTTACCGCCTCAAGCGACTCAAAATGCTTCATCAGGGCTCTTCTTCTGACCTTACCGATTCCCTCAATATCATCAAGTATCGACTTCACCTGCGTTTTTGACCTGAGCATTCTGTGATACTCAATTGCAAAGCGGTGCGTCTCATCCTGTATTCGTGTAATAAGCTTAAAAAGCTCACTGTGTGTATCTATCGGAACTTCTGTATTATTATAATAAATTCCTCTTGTCCGGTGATTATCATCCTTAACCATGCCGCACACGCTTATATCGATTCCAAGCCTTTCAAATACCTCAAGTGCAATATTGACCTGACCGCGCCCGCCGTCCATCAGAACAAGATCAGGCATTTTTGTAAAGCTGCCGATATCCTCGGAAATATTTTTCGCCAAAAGCTCCTTTGCCTCACGCATGCCGTGCTCAAATCGTCTTGTAAGAACCTCGCGCATGCTGGCATAGTCATCGGAACCCGTAACGGTTCTGATACGGAATTTCCTGTAATCGCTCCGCTTTGGCTTTCCGTTTTCATACACAACCATTGAACCAACCGATTCAAAGCCGCTTATATTCGATATATCATAGGCTTCTATTCGTGCCGGATACTCAATATCAAGAAGCTGCGCCAGCTCCTTAAGCGCTCCGGTGGTCCTTGCCTCCTCATGCAGCAGCTTCTCGGCATCCCTTTGCAATACCATTGATGCATTATTACATGCCAGCTTGACAAGTCCCTCCTTGTCTCCGCGCTGAGGCACCCTTATGCTTACCTTCAGTCCCAGCTTATCCGAAAGCCATCCGGCTATAAGCTCCTCGTCCTCAATCGCATCGGACAAAAGAAGCTCTCGCGGAATTCCGGGGGCTGCCGCGTAGTACTGCTTTACAAAATCCGTCATTACTCCGTTTCGCTTTTCATGCCGTACTCCGGTCAGGTAAAAATGCTCCCTGCCGACCATTTTTCCGTTACGAATAAAAAATACCTGAACAACTGCTTCATCATCTGCAGTAGCCAGGCCGATAACATCCCTGTTACCCTCATCACCGCTGGTAACCTTCTGCGTCTGCGACATTTTTTCGATATTGCGCAGCATATCACGATATTCTGCCGCCTGCTCAAACTCCATCGCGAAGGAGGCTCTCTCCATTTTCGCTTTAATATCCCGCTTAACCGAAGAAACATCCCCGTCAAGAAAAGCAATAATTGAATCTATCGCCCTCCTGTAATCCTCCTCCGAGACCTTACCCGTGCACGGAGCCTTACACTGCTTCATATGATAATACAGGCAGGGTCTTTCGTTAGGAGTCCCGTCAAGCCTTTTACTGCAGGTCCTCGGCATGTAAATTTTCCTTAGCAGCTCCAGAGTTTCCTTTACCGCAAAAACACTGGTATACGGTCCGAAGTATCTTGCCTTGTCCCTCTTTCTGTTATGAACCAGCATAACCCGCGGAAACTTCTCATTTACCGTAACCTTAACAAACGGATAGCTTTTATCGTCCATAAGCATGGTATTGTACTTTGGGCGATTTTCCTTTATCAGATTACATTCCAGTACAAGCGCTTCCATTTCACTTTCTACAACTATGTATTCAAAGTGATCAATCAGCGAAATCATTCTCTCAATCTTGGGACTTCTTACTCTTGTCTGAAAATACTGTCTGACCCTGTTTTTCAAATTAACGGCCTTACCGACGTAAATAATCGTGTCCGCGGCATCATGCATAATATATACTCCCGGTTTATCCGGGAGTTTTTTCAGTTCTTCCTGTATATTGAACATTGTATCACCAAATTAATCCGCAAATTCCACGTCAACAAAGTATCCCTTTTCATTCTTCCTGATTCCTTTTACAACTCCCTTCCGGGATTTTATTCTCTTTCCCAGAGAATAATTACCCGACATTGCCGTAGCAGGAAGAATCATATAGTAATAAAAAGCGGAGGTATTCCTTTCTGTAATTTCCACCTCATCGCCCTCCTTAAGGAGTCCGGAGCGCTCCATCTTGAATTCCTCAATTCTCATCGTTCTCACCCTCAGCCTCCGCCTTCGGTGCATTACGCTCCTCAAGCACTTCATTATAGAGCTTCATAAACTGCTTTCCCGTAATTGTTTCCTTCTCACTCAGATATGCAGCTATACGGTCAAGCACATCACGGTTTTTCTCAAGCAGACTCTTAGCCTTATCATAGCATTCCTGTAAAAGCTCCATTACCTCATGGTCAATCTCGGCGGCAGTCTGCTCGCCGCAGTTCATAACGGCACGTCCGTCAAGATATCTGTTTTCAATTGACTCAAGACCGATAAGGCCGAACTTCTTTGACATACCGAATCTTGTAATCATCGAGCGCGCAACCGAGGTAGCCTTTTCTATGTCATTTGACGCACCTGTCGTAATCGATTCGAATACAAGCTCCTCCGCGGCTCTTCCGCCGTAAAGCGTAACTATCTGCGCCTTAAGCTCAGCCTCACTCATAAGATATTTTTCTTCCTCGGGTACCTGCATAACATATCCGAGTGAGCCCATTGTTCTCGGAACAATGGTTATCTTCTGAACCGGCTCCGCATTCTTCTCGAGAGCAGTAATCAAAGCATGTCCTGTTTCATGATATGCCACAATCTTCTTCTCTTCCGGTCCGAGTATACGGTCCTTTTTCTCCTTACCCGCAATAACAACCTCAACAGACTCCATAAGGTCCGCCTGCGTTACAAGGGTTCTGCCCTCCTTTACCGCAAGAATGGCTGCCTCATTAATTATATTTGCAAGATCCGAGCCGACCGCACCCGATGTGGAAAGTCCAATCTCTTCAAGATCAACCGAATCATCCAGAAGAACATTTTTTGCATGTACTTTAAGTACATCGATACGGCCCTTCAAATCGGGCTTGTCTACAATAATTCTTCTGTCAAAGCGACCGGGGCGCAAAAGCGCCTTATCAAGTACATCCGGTCTGTTTGTTGCAGCCAGAATGACAATACCCTTTGAGGTATCAAAGCCGTCCATCTCGGAAAGCAGCTGATTAAGTGTCTGCTCACGTTCATCATTTCCGCCAAACTGGGAATCCCTGCTCTTACCGATGGCATCGATTTCATCGATAAAAACAATACAGGGTGCCATGCTCTGTGCCTGCTTAAACAAATCTCTTACTCGTGAAGCTCCGACGCCGACAAACATTTCGACAAAATCAGAGCCGGCAAGAGAAAAGAACGGTACATGTGCTTCTCCCGCAACAGCCTTTGCAAGCAGAGTTTTTCCTGTTCCGGGAGGTCCCACAAGAAGTGCTCCCTTAGGAAGCTTCGCACCGATTTTCTGATACTTTCCGGGATTATGAAGGAAATCAACAAGCTCGCTGATTGATTCCTTCGCCTCCTCCTGACCTGCCACATCCTTAAAGGTAACTCCCGTTTCCTTTTCAACATAAACCTTGGCATTGCTCTTTCCGACACCCATTACACCGCCGCTGTTCTTTGATACCGCCCTGAACAGCAAAAACATAACTACATATATCAGAACAAACGGAAGAACATATGCAAGAATTATATCTATAATCGTTGTGCTGCTGTCGACCACCTCGGCACTGAAGGGAATTCCCGCTTCATAAAGCCTGCTTTCAAGGTCAAGGTCCAGCACAGCTCCGGTATAGTAGGTTATACCGTATCCGTAATATGAATTCTGGTTCTTTGGTGTGATTACAATCACATCATCTTCCATGACAACCTTCTCAATCGATTTCTCATTAATCATATCGAGAAACTGATTATAGGTTATCTCCTGCTGCGTACCGGCAGTAAGCTGTCTCGTAATATAGCTGAAAAACAGCAGTGCTATTACCGTTCCGAGCAGGCAAAACAGCAGCGTTTTCCGGTTCTGCGAATTATTACCGCCGTTCTTATTGCTTTGGTTGCTTCTGTTATCCATCTGTTTCCTCCGAAAAGTGTAAAATCATTGTTCGACTGCTTATTTATATAAGTCATCAATTATTGCCGAATCCAGCATTTCACCGATTGTATCAAGTAAAAGTCTTCCCGTATACCGGCTTTCATCAGCAAGCACAATTTCCTCAGGAGTGAGTCCTCCGGAAAGCTGCTCGGATATTGTGGCAAGACACGGATAGAGCAACGGATACATCGTGGTAACCGCCTCGTCGATATTCACGAGGTTTACGCCGTTTATATGTGACTCATCAAGTACCAGCTCAAGATTAACGGTATGGTCACCGAGCCTGATCATCCTGTTATAAACTCCTGCCCTGTAGACCGCATCGTCCTCCGGCAGCATTACGGTATTCTCCGTCTCTTCCGTATCACTGCCTGCTGCCGATACAATAACAACCGTTAATATAATTACCGCAAGTGCAATTATTGCTGCTAAAATAACCTGCTTTCGCTTTACGACAATAATTTTTGTATTTGACATACTACCCCATATTCATTCCTGCTTATTAAAGCTTATTCAGGGCAGTATTATTTTATTCTTCAAAATACCGTCTGTACGGCGATACGGTGTTCAAAAAGCATACGCCGATAAGTCCGGGGCCGGTATGAGCTCCTATTGCACAGCCGAGGAAGGCCTTAATAACCTTCTTTATTCCGTATTCAGCCTTAAGTCTCTCAATAAAAGCATCGCATACATCAGAGCAGTCGGCATGTACCACTGCGATAAACTGCTCATCAAGAGCCTCTCCGCGCTCTCCAACCACCTCAAGGGTACGCTGCAGCGCCTTCTTTCTTCCTCTTACCTTTTCAAACACTTCGAGCTTGCCCTCATCCGTAACCTCAATGATAGGCTTGATATCAAGGATTCCTCCCGCTATGGCAGATGCCTTGCTGAGTCTTCCGCCCCTGTACAGATATTCAAGTGTCTCTACGGTAAAAATGTGCTCCATATGGTCAAAATGGAAGCGCGCAGCCTCAATAACCTCCTGCTTTGACGCACCCTTCTCCTGCATAATGAGAGCCATATATACACTGAGACCAAAGCCTATTGCCGCAGACTTTGAATCTATTATGTCCAGCTTAAAATCAGGAAATTCTTCAAGCAGGTCAGCCTTTGCAAGATTTGCCGCATTGAAGGTTCCCGCAATACCCGTTGAGAAGCAGAAGTAAACAACCTCCTCGCCTCTTTCGGCATAAGGCTTGAAATTCTCATAAAACATATTCTGGTTAATATGATAGGTTGATATGGTAACTCCGGTTCTCTGAATTTTATAGAACTCCTCGGGCTTTATTGTCGCTCCGTCAAAATAATCCTTTCCGTCTATAACCACGGGAGTGGGAATCACCTTGAGATTGTACTTTTCTATAATCCAATCGGGCATATCGGTTGCAGAATCCGTAATAATTGTATACATATCCTTATATCCTCCGTTCATAAGCAATTGCTGCTTTATCCTATATTATATATGCTTTCATTTTCTTTCAAATGATGCCAGCCATGCCGAAGCACTTGCATCACTGGGCATTTTTAAATCTCCTCTCGGTGAAAGACCTACAACACCGGTTTTCGGACCGTCCGGCATGCATGACCGCTTATACTGCTGTGAGAAAAATCTTCTGTAGAAGCTTCGTAGCCACTTTTCTATTACGGAATCATCAAATTCTCCTTCAAAAGCCGTCCGTGCAAGTCGTAAAATCTTTTCCGGTGTAAAACCGAATTTAAGTATATAGTACATGAAGAAATCATGAAGCTCATACGGCCCCACCAAATCCTCGGTTTTCTGCGAAATGTTCCCGTCCTTCGGCGGTAACAGCTCCGGGCTCACCGGTGTTGCAATAACATCAAGTAACGCTTCCTTCAGAACATCATCATCAGTTTTTTCCGCAACGTAACCCGTAAGCCTTCTCACAAGGGTCTTCGGTACCGAGGCATTGACCCCGTACATCGACATCTGATCCCCGTTATAGGTAGCCCAGCCGAGCGCAAGCTCTGACATGTCACCCGTTCCGACAACAATTCCGTTATATTTATTTGCAAGATCCATCAGTATCTGTGTACGCTCACGCGCCTGCGCATTTTCAAAGGTAACATCGTGAAGGTCTTCAGGATGTCCGATATCACGGAAATGTCCGGAAACCGCATCACGTATATTAATCTCTATAAGAGTTGCCCCAAGCCTTGAAATAAGCTTAAGCGCATTGCCGTAGGTCCGGTCAGAGGTTCCGAAGCACGGCATTGTCACGGCTATAATACCCTTTTTATCTAAATTCAGCAGGTCAAATGCCTTAGCTGTCACAAGAAGTGCCAGAGTCGAATCGAGTCCGCCCGAAATTCCTATAACGGCATTTTTTGCCCCGATATGTCTGAGCCTTCCCTTAAGTCCTGCTGCCTGAATACTCAGAATTTCCTCACATTGCTCGTCACATTCCTCTTTATTCTCGGGAATAAAGGGATTTTTTGAAATATGGCGCGTCAGCTTTGTTTCAATCAGACCGCCGGAAAGCTTTTCATATGAGAAATCTACCCTAACGTACCCTTCCATCCTGGAATCATAAGAGGTCATTCTCCTTCTTGCGCTGATGATTCCGTCAAGGTCTATTTCAGATACCGTAAGTCCGTCAGTAAACAGCGCAGACTCTGCCAGTACGCTTCCGTTCTCCACAATGAGATTATGCCCCGAAAATACAAGGTCGGTGGTTGATTCACCCTCGCCTGCATCCGCATACAGGTAGCCGCACACCATTCTTCCCGACTGGTTCTTAATAAGCTCACGCCTGTAGGCACGCTTGCCCGCCAGCTCATCACTTGCCGACGGATTAACAATCATGGTTGCACCCGCCACAACATGACTGCCGCTCGGCGGCTGAGGCATCCATAAGTCCTCACATATTTCGACACCGATGATAAGAGACTTCAGCTCTCTGTTTTGGAACAGAAGATTCATACCGAACGGTACGCTTTCCCCTCTTACATCTATATACTCAACCTTTCTGTTGCCGCGCATAAAATACCTTGCATCGGAATACTCGGCATAATTCGGAAGAAAATGCTTGGGAATCATTCCGAGCAGCCTGCCGTTCTGCAATACGGCTGCCGTAATATACAGCTTACAGTTAACCTCATAGGGCAGACTCACAACCGCAAGTACATCCCTGCCCGCCGTTTCCTTCATAATCCGGATAAGCTGCTCCTCCGCCTCCGCGAGAAGTGTTCCCTGCAAAAACAAATCGCCGCAGGTATAGCCCGTAATGCAAAGCTCAGGGAATGCAATTACCTTAATCCCCTTATCCTCAGCCTCACGTATCAGTTCGCATATCCTGTCCGCATTATACCTGCAGTCCGCCACCTTAATAACAGGAGTCGCTGCCGCAACCTTAATAAAACCGTCCTTCATGTTCCCTCCGCTTTATCCGGTAAAAAATAAGCCGTATAATATAATAATTATTATAGATGGAATTCCCCAAATTATCTCAAAGTATTCTACCATATTATTGTGAAAAAATAAAGTAAAAAGGACGGCACTTCTGCCGTCCCTGAATTTCTTTTGTAAAAGACCCAAGGTGCCGTCTCCTGCTTTTTGAGTCCTAGCAGAGCTAGGTGGGTAACCTCAGATAAGTCTCTGCCGTCCACTCGCAGGAGGCTTGACATCAACTTAAAAATATTGGAATCCCTTTAAAAAGATGTAGGTTCAAAAATACAAGATTCTCGAACACCCCAGGCAATCTTTTGTTGAAATAATTATACCCTGTTTTCTAAATATAATCAAGCTTTTTTTATATTTTTTCACTTCTCCGGCATAAACCCAATTTAAAACAGGCTATTTGGCTAATTTTGCTCCGTTCCGACAAAATTCCCCTCGAAATTTTCTTCGAAAACCTCGTTAAACAGGAATATGAATTCCGTGCCTTCACCGGGACTGCTTTTAACCTCAATGGTTCCGCCGTGCTTTATTGCAATATATTTTGCTATTGAAAGTCCAAGTCCGGTTCCCTTCGCATTCTGACGAAGCTTTGATTTATAGAATTTTTCAAAAATATTGGGAAGCTCCTCCGAAGAAATACCGATTCCTTCATCGCGAATACTTACTCTCAGCCTGTCCTCATTGCTTATTGTCACATATATGCTTGAGTTTTCCGGCGAAAACTTAATGGCATTATCAAATATAACCATAAACATCTGCCTGAGCCGGTCATAATCACCCATCATCATATACACATCCCGGTCTCTGTTCATGACAATATTGATATGCTTCTCATCACCGATTGCCGCAGCACCTCTTACGATATCATCAAAAACATGAACCAGGTTTACAGGCTCCTTGTCCACCTCAAAATCCGGATTCTGCATTTTGGACAGTGTCAAAAGATCGCCCACAAGACGCTCCATACTCTTACACTCATTGAGCATCCTGTCATAATACTGGCTCTTCTTCTCCTCGTCCGTAACAACACCGTCAACAAGACTCTCCGTATAAGCACGTACAACCGCAATCGGAGTCCTCAGCTCGTGGGATACATTGGCAAAGAAATCCTGTCTCATCTGCTCCATATTCTTGCGGATTTCTTCATTTTCAAGCAGCTTATCCGACAATACGTCAATACTGCGAGCCATGTCACCTATCTCGTCGGTACGGTTAATGCCGGTCTTCACCTTGTAGTTTCCCTCTGTCATTTCCTTTGCCATTTTACGCATCTGCGTAATCGGGCTTGTAATTTTTCTCGCAAAGGTTGCCGCAAAAATAACGGAAATAATCAGCGCCACGATTGCACTGATAACGATGAGATAGCGACTGCTGTTAATCGTTTCATCCATCTGCTCGAGCGTAGTAATAAGCACAAGCGCACCGCAGATTTCCTTATCCTTACCGATAATCGGCATACTTACGGCCATTGTGGTAGCATCATGTATATCGCTGTAAAAGCTGTCTACCTGAGTTTCCCCGGCAAATGCCTTCTTTATCATATCAACAAACTCATCCTGAAGCTGCACCGAAGCAATGTCGATGCTTACTATTCCCTCGTTCATGGGATTGGCCGCATCAGGATTGGACAGAGTCCATATCTCGCTGTCCTCAAGCTCGTTAAATACCTCGAGGTAGCTGAGGCACTCTTCGTAATCATCATCAACGATATAATTACGGAATCTCTCGGCAACATTCTCCGCCCGGCGCGTTATCTGCTGACTGTAATATTCTGTATTGGTATCACTGTAAAGCTTTATGAAAATGACTCCGAGCACAAATGCAAACAGCAGCACCAGCAGCGCATAGTTACTGTAGACTCTGATAAAAATGTTATTCAGCCTGCTAAGCTTATTCTTTAGAGACATTTATTCCTCCAAACCGCTACTGGTCAATCTCAAACTTATAGCCCATACCCCAGATGGTTTTTATCGACCAGCCGGGATGCGGAACAGCATCAAGCTTTGCGCGAAGACGCTTAATATGTGAATCGACCGTTCTGCTGTCTCCGTAATAATCAAATCCCCAAAGACTGTCAAGAAGATTATCCCTTGTAAACACCTTGTTCGGATTCTTTGCAAGCGTCCACATGGTTTCGATTTCCTTCTTTGTCAGCGCTATTCTTGTTTCACCGATATACAAAGTATATTCATCCAGATTTATTGTCAGATTGTTAAGCACAATCTTATTATCGGACTCACCGGATTTATCCTTTTTGGTCATTCTTCTCAGCACGGCACGGACACGGGCCATAACCTCACTCGGACTGAAGGGCTTAACAATATAATCATCCGCTCCTATATCAAGACCCATTATTCGCTCAAAATCTTCCCCTCTTGCGGTAATGATAATTACCGGTGTGTCAGAGCAGGCGCGAATCTTGCGGCATACCTCATAGCCGTCCTCCTTTGGCATCATCACGTCCAGAAGAACAACGCAGGGCTTATACTGTTCAAAAAGCTTCATTGCCTCAAGCCCGTCAGATGCTATAACAGGCTCAAGCCCCTCTTTTACCGCATAATTTGACAGTACATCTGTTATATCACGATTATCATCTGCAATTAATATATATGGCATACTTCCCTCCGTTCCCCGAAACTTCTCTCGGATTTTTACTGCCTGTTATTATTATATTTAATCCTTAAAATAAATACAAGTCTAAACCGATTTATTCACATATCTGCCACTTTTCTGACAAATAAGACTGGGATAATCAGGCTAGGATGTGACGCATGGAATTCCACCAGGAGGATATCGCCATGAAAGAGAAATTTGGTTCGTACATAAAATTTCTTGGCTTTTTACTCTTCTTCGGGTTGTGTATAACCATGCTCAGCAAGGGAGTTGCGGCTCACGCGGACAGTGAAGTAAAGCTGAACGTAAAAAGCGTCTCCATTATAAAGGAAGGCACTTTCCGGCTTAAGGTTTATAATCTTTCCGAGACACAGAAGGTTTTATTCCGTTCCGCCAATCCCTCAATTGCTACCGTTAAGCAAAACGGTATTGTTACCGGTGTATCAAACGGAACCACCGTTATTACGGCGGCCGTTTTCGAAAACGACACTGTTGTAGCCACCTTGCAGTGCGATGTTCTTATAGGACCCGCAGCAATAAGTATTAAGCTTACGAAGTCCGAGCTTGTCCTCGCAGTCGGTATGAGTAAGACTCTGAAGACTATTATTTCACCGCTTAACACAGTGGAATCACCCGTCTTCTATTCATCAGACTCAGCTGTTGCTGCCGTATCATCAAGCGGACGTATTCGTGCAAAAGAAATTGGTGAAGTTCAGATTTTTGCGTTTTTAGCAAACGGACAGAATGCAATATGTACCGTTAAGGTTCTCAGCGAGGAAGATTACGCTCTCTATCTTGAGAATAAGGAAATTCCCGAAGAGTCCGATTTACCTGAGGAAGAATCACCTGTTGAAGATTCCGGGGAAACCGAAGCCGCTGAAACCGAAGAAGGCTCTGACCTTTCTCTTCCTGCAGACGTTGCAGACGCTACATCTGGCACAGAGACTGCAGAGCAGTAATCACAAAATTAATATACCGCAGAAAGTTAATGCTTTCCGCGGTATATTTTTTTGCCTTAACGCATCCGCAGCTTAGCGGCTCAGCATTCCTCCGAGCGTCCCGCCAAGCAGCATAAGAACAATTCTCTTTACATAATCCGCCGGCTCTGCACTCCCGATGCGTCCCGAAGCAGCCGCCACAATAAGATAAACCGCCACATATATTCCCGCCGTCAGCATTCCCCACAAATATTTCTTCCGCTCTGCCAGACTTCCCATAAACAGCCCGCCGACAAAGGTTGAGACGATGTATGTAACCACTATCAGAACCGAAATTATTCCGCTTCCTATTCCCGCCTTCAGCATCAGAAATGAAATAATAAGCAGCATAACCGCCGCTACCGCATACGAAATGAGTACTGATAAAAAAAGACCGACCGCCGTCCGTTTTTTTCTTTTTCCCATGATTCTACCAATCCTTTCTTCTTTCTTTCCAAACAAAGCAGACAAGTCCGCACCGGCTTCCTTTATCCCCTGTTTGTACAATATATGAAAAAAGCGGCAACATTATTCGAACCTCCGCGCCTTGTCATTTCAGCCCTTTTGTGATAAAATAATTATATTCCTATGCTGCGTTTTGAACTGATAGGTTAATGCGGCACTTTGTTTCCGGGCGAAGGCAAAGTGCCATAGTGATGCTTCTCGCGACAGCTCGCTCAGAAATGGGGATTTTTATGGGGTTAATCGATTTACATGTTCATTCAAATGTTTCTGACGGCACATTATCGCCCGATGATCTTGTTAATTATGCTTCGCAGCGCGGAGTTTCCGTCATGGCTCTTACTGACCACGACACAACACTCGGCATTGACCGCGCTCTTACTCAGGCTGCGGTACTTCAGTCACGCGGAGTTGACATCCGCATAATTCCCGGCATCGAAATTTCTGCCGCCTATGCCGACCACGATATACATATTCTCGGATACTATATCAACCATCTTGATTCCGGCTTAAACAATATTCTCAAGGATGCCATGTCGGAGCGTGACAGGCGTAACGAAAAGATGGTTGAGCTTTTCAGAGCTTCCGGCATACCTGTTACACTTGAGGAATTAAAGAGCTACGGTAAAAACACAACCGTTACCCGTGCCCATTTTGCGCATTTTCTTATCGAAAAGGGCTACTGCAAAACCAGCAATGAAGCCTTCGACCGCTATCTCGGCTATAATTGTCCGTATTACGTGAACCGCAGATATCTGTCACGCGAAACAGCAGTCAAAGCCATAAGGGACGCCGGAGGAATTGCAGTTCTTGCGCACCCGCTTCTTTACAAGCTTAAGTCCGGTGAGCTTAATGAGCTTATTGCCGAGCTTAAGGGCTATGGTCTGCAGGGCATCGAAACATATTATTCCGCCAATATAAGTAATGACGAAGACACGCTTCGTCATCTGGCATTAAAGCACAATCTGGTAATGACCGGAGGCTCAGACTTCCACGGTAATACCAAGCCTCAGATTGAAATCGGTACCGGACGCGGCAATCTCAGGGTTCCCAAAGCCGTAGTCACCGAGCTTGAAAAGCTTCTCGCCAAATAATAACCTTTATTGCAAAATTAACGGCATGCACTTTACAATGCATGCCGTCTTTAATTCCGTATATTTTCGATTATTTCTTCTTTGAATCGGTATCAGCTGTTTCCTCTGCTCCGCCGGGCTTCTCAACCTCAACAACTGCAGTCTTCTTCATGGGAATACGGCAATTCTTGTTGCTTCCGAACTCAACTACGATAACCTCATCCATAACATCAATTACAACACCGTAGAAACCGCTTGTTGTAAGTAC
>JAZNKQ010000030.1:0-9829 GCA_045578645.1 Lachnospiraceae bacterium | reverse complement strand
TGAAAGCTTATGCCTTTTCGTAACCGGAATATTCAGATACAGCATTAAGACCCTGCACATTAAGCTGCATTGTCTGAAGAATTCTGTATGAATTTCTGACCACGAATAAAAACATGTTTTGCTTCCTTTCTGAAAAATTTTATTTAATATAATACCTAAAGGATGATTTTGTCAACACCTTTTGTCGACAATCTTTTTAAACCAATATCAGCACTTCTTCCTTATCGGATGCCTGATAACCGTTTTTTGCTTCTCCGGTGCGACCCTTCTTGCATCAGACATATAGATCTCGTGATGACGGCGTTTTTCATTTATATCATTTTCATAGCCATGTTCTGCCAAAAAAGTATCCATTATCGCTACAGACTCCGGCTCATTATCAAAAGGTCCTATATGCATTATCTGAACACATAAGCCCTCCTCAACCGTCAAAAGCTCCGCCCTGCTGCAATCAAGCTTTTTCTTCTCGGCAACGCTCTTAACAGCCCACTCAAAATCCTTCCGGGTGATAAAATCAGGTAATCGGATTACCGAAATCCAATTAAATGCATCCTTATTCCCATAATCAATTCCGTCAACATCCTCCTGCCACCAGAAGCCCTCAAGCGGCGGAACAACATACTCATAAAATCCGTCTATCCTATAATCCGTTTTGTAGCTCATCTTTAGGGTATAGGCAACGGCGTAAAGCACTCCCAATGCCTGCTGATACTCACCTCCCGGAGTATTCGGATTTCCCTTCCCTCTGACTGCAATATAGTTCGCCCTCGGTACATTGACAATCTCCGGTTTATTCTTCGGCATATAGAACTCTTTATATTCTTTCTTAAAATCAAAAGCCATGATTTACACCTCCGCAAGATAATATGTCATGTATTATCTCACGCAAACCCTGACACCACATGTCATAATTTCACATTATTTTCTTCTCGCTTATTTCTACCCGCTAATACAGCCAGATAATACTTTCATTCTTCTGCATCATAAACCATATTTTTTCATAGCCGTCCATATATTCAATATACGGGATCAGATAATGATACATTTCGCTCTCCAATGTCACCGAGCCATCCTCTTCACAATACCAGACGAACTCAAAATATTCGTCCTCAGTTTCACAGTAGCCGGTTCCGCCCTCTTTCTTCATCTCAGGTACGTTTTACCTTACAAATTGTATTGGTCAAAACAATAATAACTATACAGTCGATTACTGTAACAGCCAGAAACACATACGCAAAGACCGCCGGTAGCACCGCTTCGCCTATAGCCATGACGAGAATCATAACTGTTATTATTGCAAAGCCTGCTCCAACAACACGGCATAGCTTCTTCGCATTATACTTTCCTTTTTCCTCCTTAGTGGCTGTATTATAGCCCGCAATCAAGTTCGCTCCATGTCCGGAAAGCAGTACGATGCTGATAACTGCAAATACCGCAAAAACTGCCCACAAAAGCCATTCCGGACCGTTACTGATATCCTTTAATGTCATTTTCATCCTCCCGGCTCACCCTTTCTTATCCTTAAAGCAAAACACTCCCGTGAACTCACATTATTTTCTTCTCGCTTCCCGGTGAAAGAAATATCCCAGATTTATTCTGACTTCCCGTCTGCCGATATCATTGTTTGTATAGCAGCAGGTATCAAAGCCGATGATTTCAAAGCCTTCATGAAGATAGAACCCGATAGCATTTGTATTACACGACTGGGTCTCAAGAATAATAGCGCGCCGATTCTGCTCCTTCGCCACTTCCTTTGCTTTGTTCATCAGCCTTTTGCCGACTCCCATTCCCCTAAGCTCATCAGATACCCAAAGCTCTGTTACCATCAATCTGTTTGACCATTCTTCCGGGCATACCTCAATACAGGCTCTCAGTTCTCCGGCCTCACCGACTATACCGAATGCCTCTGCCGCTTCCCAATGATCCTGATATAGCGAATCCGGGAAATCATACTCTTCCGGTGTATGAACTATTTCCTTTTCTGCAGGTCTTCTGACTATCTTAATCAGGCAGCCTTCAGAATTAAGCGGATCGATTTCAAAATCATAATAGCTCGAACTCCTGGTAGTAAGCGGTATCGTTCTTCCCTTCCACTGCTCCTTAGGTAACGCCACAATCTTAAACAACGTATTTTCCATAAAATCTCCCTTCCGAAGCGTATCATAGGAATCCTCACGAGAAATTCACGAAGGTAATTTCCCGTGTCTCATAAATACAGATTTGTGACGCTTCAACACAAGCAACCGAAAAAAGAGCCCTGCATGCGCTTATCATAATAACATAGTTATATGAAATACGCAATTCGAAGCCCTTTTTTATTTCTACCCGCTAATACAGCCAGATAATACTTTCATTCTTCTGCATCATAAACCATATTTTTTCATAGCCGTCCATATATTCTATATACGGGATCAGATAATGATAAATTTCGCTCTCCAATGTCACCGAGCCATCCTCTTCGCAATACCAGACGAACTCAAAATATTCGTCCTCAGTTTCACAGTAGCCGGTTCCGTCCTCTGACAGCTGCAGTGTAAAATACGGATAATATACAGTATCTCCGGACTGCTGATTCACCTGCATGTAAGCATAATAAGTATCGGCAAGCTCCCGCTCAATCCCGTCCGTCGGCATCGGCTCTAAGCTCTCTATATCAAAGTACTCTCCCCCCGGCTCTGCATCCGGATACTCCGTAATCTCTTCCCAATAGCAATCCGTAAATACCGCATCTTCATTAAAATACCAGTAGTTTGTCTCACAGGCTCCAAAATTACATTCAACGAAAGCAAGCTCTGCACCCTCTGCAGGTTCATAATAACCGCCTCCGTACGAATCCTTCAGCCAGCAGTTTCTAAACTCGTATTTACCGGTCGAGCCCGTAATAAAAAACGGTCCGGCTTCACATTCCCGTATGGTACAGCTCTGCAGATATATGTTACCGCTTCCTTCCTTTGCCGTGAAGCCATACATACCGCAGCCATAAAGGTCCATCGCCGACAGATGAATGTAGGTACAATTTGAAAATGTAATGACGCTTTCGTCGCAGGCACCCGCCTGTGTATGCCCCATGGTAAGACCATTCAGAACCACATTGCTGCAGTTCTCAAAATTAAGAACCGCACCATATCTGGTCTCAACCACCAGCTCTGTTATACCGGCTTCTTCCCAATCAACCGAAATGAAAATATCATCGATATTCCGTACTACAACCTCAATACCCCCGTCATAGCATTCTCTCAGCTTCACATATTGATGGGTACGATTCCATTCTTCGCCGTCGGTATTCCATACTTCCTCTGTATACTCACTCAGATTATAATAGCCCGGCAGAATTGTAATTACTGCCCCGGGCACAATCGCTTCCAAAAAGTCCTTCGTATTGTCCACCCTGACAGCCGCTGTCTCTGCCTGCGTATCCTCGTTCTCCTCCGATTTTATACCGTCTTCAACAGGCTGCGAATCCTCCGGAGATACATTTACTTCTTCCTCTGTTAGCCCCGAGGTGACGTCTGCTGCCTGTGTTATATTCCCGGAAGTCACATCTGCTTCCTCTGCTTTATTATCAGCAGCATCCTTTTTTGCACAGCCCGACAGGAGGCATATTATAATTACCGGTATACACAATTTCCCAATAATCCATCTTTTACTGTTTTGCTTCATCGTCTTACTCTCATTCCTGATTCCTCGCGATTCGTTTCCCTGCGATTATACTTTTCATAATTTCCTGCACATCACTGTCCGAAAATGAAATTTTGTTTTCTCCGTTTTCGGTCAGGATCATTACCATCACTCTGTCGGTTTTCTCACTTGTCTCCAACATAATGTAGGGATAACCAAAGCTTCTGCAAGTGAATCCGCTCCAGCAATAGTTCCCCAGCTCAAAGGGCGATATATCCTCAACCTCATCATATATGCCCTTAATCAGAAAATACTGCCCTGCGTTTTCGTAATAGTGAATGGTTATCCCTGCCTTATAAAATATGTCAAACTCGCTCTCTGCATTTTTATAAACATGCAGCTTCTTAGGAGTTGTCTTACCTTCTGCATCAATTCCCAAAAACAACTGCCAGTTGCGGGGTACAGTTACCTGCAAAAACTCATTGCTATAGATTTCTGCACTCTCTGTATCTATGCCCATGCATCCTCCTGAGTAGGAATTCTGATGTCTGCAAGACACTGAATGTCGTTTATAAACCACTGATTGGTAGACGGCTTTCTGCGAAGCTTAATCGGTCTGGGTGAATCCGCGCCGCCGCTTGTTACATAAAGTGTAGCCCAATTCTCTTCATCAAAGGAATACGGATTCTCATTTACGGTAATTGTATACGGTGTTGCGGGTGTATATCCGTTATCAGGTGTTGCTCCCTTGAAGAAGGAAAAGGTCTTATACTGCTTTCCTGCCAGACGCTCCTTTATAAATGCCTTCTCTCTTCCGTTAACATCCTCCGGTCCCTTTAAGAAATCAAGCATTTCCCATGTAGCGTTTTCATTTTTTTCGAGATTACATAAAGCAGCAATGCAGAGTGCCGTTGTCTTGAATGCCGAGTCCAGAGAAGCCTCCGGTAATGCCGTCAACTCTGCCAAACTTGCAGGCAGTGCCGCAAAGGTAAAGGTTTCCGTATGATTTCTGCCCTTTGCAATTGCCTGAGAGGCACTTTGTGCCGCATTGTTCACCGCTTTCGAAGTCTCTCTTTTCACCTGAGAGGTAACCTGATTCTTAATCGCATCAAATAATCCCATTTTAATCTCCTTTCTATACTCTCTCAAAACGAGTAGTTACCATAGTTAAAAATTCACCGTCTCCGCTAAACTGTATAAACTCATCCGACATTCCGAGGTTTACCCAGAGCTCGCCGTCACGTATCTCCCAGACACAGGGTTCGTCTGTCATCATACCGTCGCGAACCGTAATTGCTCCTGCCGCTACTGCCGCGTCTACCTCTTCCTGTGTTACACCATCGGGTAAAGGTAATAAAACGTATAATTTTCCATCCTCACATACATCAAGAAGCGTACCTACCGTTCTTTTTCTCTCCTTCATCTCATCGGCAACCGCTTCCTCATCCTCCTCATCAACATAAGGCATCGGAGAACTCAGATATTCCTCCGCATTCAGCCAAACCCTCTCACAGGTCTCGTCATCCACCGTTCCCAATGAATGAAACTTCCATTTTCCAACATAGCTCATACAAATACCCTCCTTATATCAATTTTCTTTTTTCCCGCCTGACATCAGGTATCCCCTATACTATAGCTATTATATAGACATCGGCTTTCATGTGCCCCCGCCATTCAGCCGGTTAATTACAAAAAATTTGATTCAGCCTAATTTGTCCTTAATAACTATTCCTAAGCTTCGCGCCTCGGATGCCAGCTCCGTACGGGTATGAAAGCCTGTTTTGGATAAAAGATTTTCCACATGGTACTTAACCGTACTCGCTGAAATCCCCAGTCTGTCTCCAATCTCCGTATTGCTGTCACCGGTAGTCAGCTCACGCAGAATATCCAGCTCACGCTCTGTAAACTCGTGATTGGTGCTATTGCCGATTCTGACCAGAGGCGTAGTATCCGGATATATATGCTCTCCCGCCATGGTTCTGGTCATCACATCCAGAATTGCAGTCTTTTTACCGTCCTTATACCAAAAGGAATCCACTCCGATTTCCCGCGCTCTCTCCAGCCACGAATACTCCGGCATGGAGGTTACTATTATTATTTTAATTCCGGGAAATACCTGTTTTATTTCTGCTGCTGCCTCCAGCCCGCTATGTCCAAGCTCGGTCATCACATCCATCAGAATCAAATCCACCTGTTGATTTCTGCACATAGACAATGCCAGACCCGCATTTGCCACAGAGCCTACATGTTTAAAATTCTCACTTGAATTTATAAATATTTCAAAAAGCTGTCTGGGCATTTCCTGATCTTCTACCACTAAAACCCGATATGCCATAGTTTGACCCCCTTCTTTCTCAATAATAATCCATTCCGAGAACACCGCAAATAGCCGATCGCTCATTCGTCCGGCTAAAATATTAAAATCATTTTAAACTGCTCTTTTGCTTCAACCGAAAACCGACCCTTTTTTTCTTCTACCATTCTCTTTATATTGGTCAGCCCACCGCCCATTGATATGTCGGCAGCAGGGCGTTTTCCGTCATTTGATATCTCGATACTTAGTTTCTCGCCCTTTTTATATATTCCGATCGTAAGAGTTTTCGCCTCTGCATGCTTTACCGCATTGGCAATAGCCTCTCCGGCAATCATTATGAATACCTCCCTCACATAGTCCGGCATAATACCGGGCTGTTCCCCCTGCCATTTCAGTCGGATACCTAACAGGTCAGCCAATTTTTCCACCTCAGTGATATCGGTATTGACTCTGAATTTATCCGATTCCGCTCCGAGAAGAATTGCATTATTTCTCCACAGGGTAAGAATCTCTCTAAAATCATCCTCAGACATGGGAGTCTCCGCATTTGCAGTTGTAACAAGCATCAGACGGTTCATCTCATCATGTATATATACCTTTGCGTCCAGTATTTCCTGCTTTCGTACAGTTTCTTCAATATTCTGATTGTATCTTCGCAGGCTCTCATTCATCTTCTGCAAGCTTATTGTCTCCTGCTCCAGCAATTCATTTTTCTTATAAAGCTCCGTCACGTCCACAGCTACCAATTCATGTATCTGCTTATCCTCAAATTCAACCCGGTTACAGTAAAAATAATTTATTGTACCGTCCGGCATCGGCATACATTCTGTTTCTATGTATTCATAAAACTTTTCTCCGTTCAGAAGCATTTCCCCCGAAAGAGCAAGACATATTTCATCCATCTTCCTGTTAGACAGTATAATTCTTCCGCCGTCCTCCCAGTAGCAAAGTCCCGCGTTAAGCATATCAATACTGTCCTTGACGGACATGGGTGTAATGTACTCCTCCTTCCAATGCTTGAAGAAATATGCCAGAACAATACTGATAACCATTATTACGGCAATAAGAGCAAGCCACCAAATAACATTTATTTCTCCGAGAATAAAGCTAAGCTCGTTATTCTCCCGGTCTGCGTGCCTGTGCAGAATATCGGATATAATCTGAAGCAGAAAATACTCCGTAATAAGCAGCACGACAGAAATCACAATATGCCTGGTTCGCTTTACCCGCACGGAATGAAACAGATTGCAAAGTCCTAATATGAAGACAAGTACCAGCCACATAAATATAAGGCTTATTGCTAAATCCGTCATATTACCAAGCTGCATATTCCTTAACCCCCTTAGTTAAACGAAAACGTATATAGCTGACCTCATCCTCGTACTTTATTGTTACGGGAATACCGGCCTGGAACAACTTATCCTTTGCTTCCTCGCTTAATGCTGCGCTTACTCCCTCCAGAGTAAGCTTAAGAACAGCTCCCGCGGAGTTTTCCAGCTTTACGTAAACAGCCTTTAAATCAGACAGGGTATTCTCTATCAGCCTTTCAAATATTTCATAAAGTAAAATCACATCGTCTGCCGGAATCTTAACATTTCCGTTTTCCGCGAAATCAGTCGGGATATCTGCATTTCCGAGATAGCGCAGTGATTCGGCAATTGCCATTCCCAGCTCTGCGGTACTCATCATATTTTCATTTTCCGCCAGCAGCTTGAGGTTTGCAAAGCGCTTAATATACGCACCCAAAAAGCAGATAATACCTGCCATGTGATTTCTTACTCCTTCATCCGTTTCATTCAACGCGCTCTCTGCCAAATCCGCAATTTTCCTAGACTGCGTTATAGTCCGAATATTTATGGATTCATATAATTTAGTTCTTTGCTCAATTGAAACCTGTTTTTCCTTGAGCTCGTTCTCCAGACGGATTAATTCCGTTTCCTCGGCAAGCAGGGAATGCACCTCTTCCAGCTTCTTATTTATCTCGTTCAGCTCTGATATATCGTTCTGCCAATATGTATAGCCACCGGCAATCTTCTCACAATAAAGCTCCGTATTTTCATCCAGAAGAATCGGCTCCGGCTTATTTTTATGAATATCCGAAAGCTCCTTTGCCGAAACGGATTTATATATTGTATTCCCGCTCTTATCCGTTATTTGCAAAGCTAATGACGATGCTCGCATCAGTTCTCCGTAGCCTTTATTGGTGGGGATTAATCCGATACGAATGCAGCACTCCCAAAACAGCGCTATCATAAAGCAGACCGCTTCCGGAAAATTAATAACCATAAAACCGTTTACCCTCGGCATCCTGCCAAAGGCTACCAAAAGCTGCATTGTTATTCCAAGCACAAACGGAATCAGTGTAACCCACCAGTTCTTTTTAACACCTGAAAGCTTACACTTTTTAAACATTATGAAAAGCGAAAGTCCATATAAAAAGTAAGTCCACGTAATGACTGCATAAAACCCAAAGCCATGGGTATAATCGCTGTCCCAATTCATGAAACCGTCATGAAAACCAAACACCGTTTGATGAAAATCATTTAGCAATACACAAAGAAACAATACTGATGTCACTGCTCCGAAAGCAATTTTCACTTTAGTAAATTCTCTTTTCTCTTCTCCCGCAATATACAGCGTTGCATAAAAGGTACAAAGCGGGATATACAGCATAGGCAGATAATACAGATACCATGCATACCGTGCGAAAGCCGAGTCATTCGGGAAAATCTCATATTTCACAAGCCTGAAAAACATAAACAGCACAATCAGCCATGCACAGCACAGCATCCAACGCTTTAACTGTCCTCTGTCCGCAATCCGCTCAGAAAAATATATTACTATCAAAATTCCCAATGCCAGAAAATATATACCGGAAACCATTCTCCACGGGAAAACATCAGGAATAATATTTACCTCGTCAAAAAAGCACAGAATCAGCAAAAAGAAATACAGCAAAATACTGTGAAGAATATCATTTTCATTTTCCACGGTAAACAGTATACCCGACAGACATAAGGCTTCGATACACAGCTGAAGCAGTATGGTCGGAATGATAATCTGAAAAACAACTGCCACAAGACTCGCCGTAAGAAACACATATACCGTTGCCTTCTTTGCAAACCTTACTTTTTTACCGTACCTCATCATCAGGTAATAATTGAAAATCATGTATAACAGAGCATTAGCGTAAAGCACAATCATGCCCCAATCATGGGTATATACCCTGTCCGAATCATAATAGAACACCTCTCGTATAAAGGGGTTCATAAATAGCAGAACTACATCTGCCGCATACGGAAATGCCAGACCGATATGAAACAGTCTTCTCTTCTTCCGGCTCATCCTGCCGTCCAAATCAATAAGGAAAACTATGTACAGACAGAATAAATACGGCATTATGTTTTGAACAGTAAGATATCCGTAATTCAATACATCTCTCAGCCCATATGACCACACAACAATATATGAATTACCGATTGAGCTTACAATATCAAGAATTGAAGCCAGAAAAGTCGCAACCAGCAGAACAAACAGAATAAAATTCTGCCTTTTCCAAAAGCCCTTTTTCGTAAATGCAAGAATAATCGCGAAGAAAGAAATTATGACCGCAAAAACATCAAAATACACATTATATATCATCCCTTTTTCCCTTCCCCATTTCAAAACACAATATATGATTTTTCACACTATTTCTATAACCTGCTAGCTTTGGGGCGCAGGCCCAAAGTCGCGTGCGAAAAAGTGCGCAGCACTTTTTCACAATAACCAACATCTCCTAGCGACCTTTGGGGCGCAGGCCCAAAGTCGCGTGCGAAAAAGTGCGCAGCACTTTTTCACACTATTGACCATGCCCTCTCTATAACCTGCGACCTTTGAGACGCAGTCTCAAAGTCG
>JAZNKQ010000029.1:0-4049 GCA_045578645.1 Lachnospiraceae bacterium | reverse complement strand
TAAGCAGCTTACTGCCATTTACCTTAATCAGAAATATTATATGCTTTATTTTCAAAAAAATGAAAATAACATAAAAAAGAATAAACCGAGGGTATTATCCCTCGGTTATCTTTAAATTATTTATACTTTCTCTTGCGAGCTGCTTCAGACTTCTTCTTACGTCTTACGCTGGGCTTCTCATAATGCTCTCTCTTGCGGATCTCCTGCTGGATACCTGCCTTTGCGCAGTTTCTTTTAAATCTGCGAAGAGCACTGTCTAAAGTTTCGTTTTCTTTTACAATAACGTTTGACATAGTCTCACACCTAACCTCCCTCCAGTTGTGAATTGTGCTTAAACAACTGTTTGGGTATTTTGAATAGCACTAGATTGATTATATCATACTTTTCTGTTTCGTCAACTGTTTTTTACCAAATATAAGCTCAATTTAATTTATTAATTTCAGCTATTATTCTGCGCTCCATACTTTCTTCATCAAGCTTAACAAACTTACGCAATTGCTCGGGATTTCCGTGAACAAGATAATTATCCGGCAAAGATAAATTCATGTATCTGCAGTCATATCCCTTTTCCTTTATATATGCCGCAAGCATCTCGCCGAAGCCGCCTCTTTTTACGTTTTCCTCTGCGGTTATTATAAGCTTATGCTCTGATGCAACTTTATCAACCAGCTCATAATCCAAGGGACTTATAAATCTAACATTTATATGTGTGCAGTCAATACCCTGAGCTGTAAGACGCTCACATATATTATATATTGGCCCGTTCATGTTTCCGACCGCAAATATCGCAACGTCGATGCCACTCTTTATTATTTCTGATTTTCCGTGAACTATTACATCATGTTTTTGGGAAATCCCTTCATATGCCTCACCGCGGGGATATCTTATTGCCACCGGTCCGTCATAGCTGCATGCAAAATTAAGCATTTCCTTTAACTCCTGTGCATTTTTAGGTGCCATAACGGTCATTCCGGGAATATGTGACAAATATGAGATATCAAAAATACCCTGATGTGTTTCACCGTCATTACCGACAATTCCTGCTCTGTCAATTGCAAATGTGACAGGTAATCTGTTTATGCATACATCATGAATAATCTGGTCATATGAACGCTGCAAAAAGGTTGAGTATATTGCCACAACAGGATGAAGCCCCTGTGATGCCATTCCTGCAGCAAATGTAACCGCATGTTCTTCAGCAATTCCCACATCAAAAAATCTGTCGGGATATCTGTTCTTAAATTCAGAAAGGCCTGTCCCATCCGCCATCGCCGCAGATACCGCTACAACCGACGGGTCATTTTCCGCAATCGAGATAATTTCTTCGGAGAATATCTTTGTATAGCTTTTTTTATTATTCTTACACAGACTTAAGCCTGTTGTTCGGTCAAAGGGCTCTACACCGTGAAACATTGAGGGATTCTCCTCAGCAGGTCTGTAGCCCTTTCCTTTCTTTGTAACAACGTGAATTAACACCGGGGTTTTTGACTGTTCTGCAGCCTTTAAGGCCGACAGCATTATCGGAATATTATGACCGTCAATCGGCCCGATATAGGTAAGACCCATATTCTCAAAAAGCATTCCTGAAATAAAGAGGCTTTTAATTGAGTCCTTAGACTGCTTTAATCTGTGCGCAACGGATTCACCGATAACCGGAATCCCGTTAATACGCTCCTCAAGATTCATTTTAAAGCTTCCGTATCTTGAATTTGTACGTACTCGTCCAAGATAAGTTGCCATACCGCCGACATTTTCAGAAATTGACATGTTGTTATCATTTAAGATAACAATCATGTTAGATTTAAATCTGCCGACATTATTTAAGGCTTCAAATGCCATACCGCCCGATAAAGCACCGTCTCCGATTACGGCAACAACCTTATAGTCTTCATTTTTCAAGTCACGTGCCTTCATTATGCCCGCAGCAACGGAAACCGAGGTTGAGCTGTGACCGGTATCAAACGCATCACAATCGCTTTCGGAACGCTTCGGAAAACCGCTCATGCCGGAAAACTGTCTCAGACTTTCGAATTCATCCTTTCTTCCGGTAAGAATCTTGTGTGTATAGGACTGGTGTCCAACATCCCATATCAGCTTGTCCTTCGGCAAATCAAGAAACAAATGCAGAGCCATGGTTAGCTCAACAGTACCAAGATTTGATGCAAGATGACCTCCCGTACGGCTGATTTTACTTACAAGAAAGCTGCGGATCTCCTTAGCAAGCCTGCCGTAATCCTCTGATGAAATCTTTTTTATGTCATTCGGTTTATTTATATTATCAAGTAATTTCATGAAAATCTCCGTTCATGTCCTCAGGCTTAATTATTACGATTAACCAGAAACTTAATAAGCTCCGTTAAAAATGCATTGTCACTTCCGAGCTTTTCAGCAAGCTCAACGGCAGTTTCGGCATGCTTCTGTGCAGTCTCGGCAGCTTCCTTTAAGCCGGCAGTTGATGCATATGTAAGCTTATTATTTTTCTCATCGTTACCAACGTCTTTTCCAAGCTCCTCAACCGTTGATGTCATATCAAGGATATCATCCTTTATCTGAAAAGCCACTCCAAGATGATATCCAAGCTTTGATAACAGCTGAAGCTTGTCCTCCTCGGCACCTCCAAGAGCTCCTCCTGCCATCAGTGCAGCCTGAAAAAGTGCTGATGTCTTAAGCTCGTATATCAGTGTAAGCTTTTCAAGAATCTCATCCTTTGATTCCTCAGCATCAATACCGTTAATATCAAGAACCTGCCCGCCAATCATGCCTTTTATGCCTGATTTCTCAAACAAAATCGCTATTGCACGCGCAACACGCTTAGTAATAACGAGTAAATAATCGGATTTTATATCCTGCAAATTAGAAAAAGCCTTCACGGCCGTCTCAGCTGCATAGTTAAGCAGTGCGTCCCCTGCAAGGATTCCCATTGCTTCTCCGTATGCGGCATGAGTTGTCGGCTTTCCGCGTCTCATCATATCATTGTCCATTGCAGGAAGATCATCATGAACCAGTGAGTAGGTATGAATAAACTCAATCGCCGCCGCAAAAGGATAAGCAATCTTTTCTTCTACGTATTCATCCGACTGAAAGAGCTTAAAGGCTTCAAGCAGGAGAATTCCCCTCAATCTTTTCCCGCCTGCCATAACACTGTATTCCATTGCTTCCTCAATATTACAAAAGCTCTTATCACATTCCGGAAGATTGTCTCTCAATATTTTATTTACATGCTCAATCCTGCTTTTCAGTTCAAATGTGAAATCCATTACTGCATTCCCTCCTCAAGAACAACAAGCTTCTTTTCTATCTTTTCTATAGAGCTGTTACAAAACTTAATCAGTTCTATACCTTCATTATATTTCTTAAATGACTCTTCAAGCGAAATATCAGGCTTTTCCATCTCAGAAATCAAATTATTAAGCTCATCAAGCGCCTTTTCAAGAGTTTTTTCTGCCTTTGCCATAAGTCCGGTCTCCTTCCGCCGTATCAGTTACAACCGCATCTATTATTCCGTCTGACGTCTTAATCGAAATTTCCTCGCCCTTGCTTACATCCTTAACACTTCTGATATTATGACCTGTTTTGCCGGTTACATATGAATAACCGAGTGCCAGTTTGTTAAGCGGCGAAACTCCGTTAAGCCGTTCTGATAATATCGCAAGCTCGTGTCTTCGCTCATCTATTTTCCTGTTAATAGCCGCATCCAGTGCAATATTAGCATCTGCCAGCCGCTGTTTTTCACTGTTAAGCCGGGACATCGGACTTATTGCCTTCAATAAGAGCATATGTCTGTCAACTACTGCTCTTGTCAGCATTATCTTCCCTGACATTAACGAATATAATTGTGAATGTAAGTCAATAAGCGTCGAATGAAGCCTTGAATATTCATAAACTGCAAGCTCGGCTGCCGCCGACGGAGTCGGTGCCCTTAAATCAGAAACAAAATCAATTATGGTAAAATCGGTTTCATGTCCGACTGCGGAAATAACCGGTATCTTACACTGATATACCGCTCTTGCCAGCCCCTCATCATTAAATGCCCATAAATCCTCTATGGA
>JAZNKQ010000028.1:0-21666 GCA_045578645.1 Lachnospiraceae bacterium | reverse complement strand
CTTCCCAGTTCCCTCATTACCGCCTTCTCAACATCAGCATTTATATTTCCCTCTGCATCTATACCCTCAAGCAGATAAGCCGAACCAATATTTGAGGTCATAATTATTATGGTATTTTTGAAATCCACGGTGCGCCCCTGTGAATCCGTGATCCTTCCGTCATCAAGCACCTGCAGAAGAATATTGAATACATCGGGATGTGCCTTTTCGATTTCATCAAACAGCACCACAGAATAAGGCTTTCTCCTTACTGCTTCGGTAAGCTGACCGCCTTCGTCATAGCCGACATATCCGGGAGGTGCTCCAATCAGTCTTGATACCGAATACTTCTCCATGTATTCGCTCATATCAATACGCACAATATTTCCCTCATCATCAAACAGACTTTCAGCCAGAGCCTTTGCAAGCTCGGTTTTTCCTACTCCGGTCGGTCCGAGGAAGATAAATGACCCTATAGGCTTTTTGGGATCCTTTATTCCGGCCTTGGAACGTATTATAGCCTCCGTTACCTTTGTTACTCCCTCATCCTGACCTATTATCCTTTTATGAAGCTCATCTGCCAGATTAAGAGTCTTCTGACGCTCACTCTCGCTCAGCTTTGCCACCGGAATACCGGTCCAGCGCGATATAATCCTTGCAATTTCTTCTTCATCAACAGACTCATGGACAAGCTCGGTTTCTTTTCTTCCCGCAATCTCCTCTGCCTGTTCAAGCTGCTTTTTAAGCTCCGGCAGACGTCCGTATTTAAGCTCCGCTGCCTTTTCAAGATTATACTCACGCTCCGCCGCCAAAATATCACGGTTTACCGCATCAATTTCCTCACGCAGCTTTGTAACACGGTCGACATTCTGCTTTTCATTATCCCATTTTGTCTTTAAAACCGAGAAACGTTCTCTGCCCTCCGACAATTCCTTTTGCAATGCCTCAAGCCGCTCGCCGCTCAGTCTGTCTGTTTCCTTCTTCAGCGCCGCCTCTTCTATCTCAAGCTGCATTATTCTGCGCTGCAATTCATCAAGCTCGGTCGGCATTGTATCAAGCTCGGTCTTAATAAGGGCACAAGCCTCATCAACAAGGTCAATTGCCTTATCCGGAAGAAATCGGTCCGAAATATACCGGTCAGATAATACTGACGCTGCCACAAGCGCCGCATCGGTAATCTTTACTCCGTGATATACCTCGTAGCGTTCCTTGATTCCCCTTAAAATGGAAATAGTATCCTCAACCGTCGGCTGGTCTACCATGACCGGCTGAAATCTTCTCTCAAGTGCCGCATCCTTCTCAATATATTTACGGTGCTCGTCAAGAGTCGTTGCGCCGATACAGTGAAGCTCTCCTCTTGCGAGCATGGGCTTAAGCATATTACCGGCATCCATTGAGCCTTCGGTTTTTCCCGCACCGACTATCGTATGAATCTCATCAATGAAGAGAATCACTTTACCGTCGCTTTTCTTAATTTCATCAAGAACAGCTTTTAATCTCTCCTCAAATTCACCGCGATATTTCGCTCCCGCAACCAAAGCTCCCATATCAAGTGAGAAAATGGTTTTGTCTTTAAGCCCCTCCGGTACGTCTCCCCTTACTATTCTCTGGGCAAGGCCTTCAACCACAGCAGTCTTTCCCACACCGGGCTCACCTATAAGTACGGGATTATTCTTTGTCTTTCTGGACAATATACGTATTACATTCCTTATCTCACTGTCACGCCCTATTACAGGGTCAAGCCTGCCTTCCTTTGCCTTTTCAACAAGATCCTGTCCGTATTTTTCAAGTGTATCATAGGTTGCCTCGGGATTATCCGAATTAACCGTCTGATTCCCCCTAACCTCCGAAAGAACCTTAAGAAAGCTCTCACGGTTAATACCGTAGTCCTTAAAAAGCTGCTTTACTCCCTTATTTGCTTCCTTTATCAGAGTCAGAAACAGATGCTCCACCGATATATATGAATCACCCATTCTCTTCGCTTCATCCTCGGCTCCTATAAGAACCTTATTAAGCGCATTGCTTATATACAGCTGACCGTTTCCCGACACCTTTACTTTTTCGGAAAGCAGCTTTTCGGTGCGCTGCCTGAACACATTAATGTCCGCACCCATTTTCTCAAGCAGTCCCGCAATCAAACTGTCATCAATATTAATCAGGCTGTAAAGCAGATGCTCCTGATCAATTTCCTGATTTCCGTAGCTGTATGCCAGCTTCTCACAGCCGTTTACGGCTTCAATTGACTTTTGCGTAAACTTATTTATATTCATAATCCTTCCCATTTCTGAGCGACTTATCGCGAGGAATATAGCAATGGCTATTTGTTTTCGCTCAGGAACAAATAGCCGTGTGAAAAATCATAGTATATGATTTTTCACACTACTTCCTTTCCGAAGTATCTGCCGAAAAGCCCTCATAACCACTGCTTCCGGCATAGCTTCAATATGAATTATTTGTTCTACTTGTAATATAACACCCGATAAGTATCTTATATCACCTTTTGTTAGCACTGTCAAGTGGTGAGTGCTAATTATTTTATAAAAAAGAGGCACATGTTATGAGGTGACCCCCAAAAGTCTAACTCTTTGGGGTCACCTCATTATCATGTGCCGCCTGTAAATTAATTATTAATTTTATTTCATTCGCTCTTTCCTGATTCGTGAAGTCTTATCTGTGTTGATATTCTGCGTATCATCGCAGCCGGTGAAAACGGCTTTGTAATAAAGTCATCAACTCCGAGCTCAAAGCCCTTTGTTTCCGTCTCATTTGTCAGCTCAGAGGTTATCATAATAACCGGGATGTCCGTAAATTTCGGATTCTGACGAATCTTTTCCATTACGGCATAACCATCCATATCCGGCATATTGATATCAACAAGAACAATATCGGGATTTACTTTATTAATAATCTCAAGTGCCTGCTTGCCTGATGTACAAGGAACCAGCTTATAGCACTCCTTAAGAATCTGCCTTGCATGTTCAATTATGGCAGGCATATCGTCGATAATCATAACAACGCTCTTCTCATCACAAACCATGAAGTTTTACTCTCCCCTATATCCGATAAAAATAATACTAAAAAAACTATAACTCATTTTGGAAAAAATATCAAGTAATAAAACTTCATTGCCTTTACCAGCTCTGCAGTGTCACGCTGATTACCCTGTCTGTATACTCACCGTTAACCAGGGTCTTAACGTGCAGCTCTATTGCAGTTCCCGCACGCATATAGGATAATACGGTCTGGATCTCTGCCATTGAGGAAACCTCACGATCATTAATTGCAGTAATAATATCACCTGCAAGAAGACCCGCCTTTTCAGCTGCTGAGCCTTCATCAACCGAATACACATAAACTCCCGCAGGCATATTAAATGCCTGTGAATAGCTGGAGCCTATATCCTTACCCTTAATACCGAGATATCCGCGCTCATATTCATTCAATTCAACACGGTTGATCAGCTCATTTATTATGGGAATCGCCTTTGTTATCGGAATGGCATAGCCCATTCCTTCGATTTCCTCGGAAGCATATTTTACGGAATTGATTCCGATTACCGCTCCGTGTACATTAAGCAGCGGACCGCCGCTGTTTCCGGGATTGATGGCGGCATCGGTCTGTATCAGTGCCATGCTTGTACCGTTTGATTCAACGGTTCTGTCAAGTGCACTAATATACCCGACTGTCGTTGACTGCCCGTAGCCGAGTGCATTTCCGATTGCGATTGCCATGGAGCCTACGGCAAGGTTTGAAGAGTCTCCGAGAGTTGCAATCCTGACCGAATCAATAGTCTCCTGTTCAAGCTCAGAGATATCAACCGAAATAACCGCAAGATCATAATACCCGTCTGCCCCCTTAACCACTGCCGACGCACTGCTTTCGTCGCAGAAGGTAACGGTTACGTCCGAAGCACCTTCAATAACGTGATTATTGGTTGCTATGAGAAGCTCTCTTCCGTTCTGTCCGATAATGAAGCCTGAGCCGCTTGAGCTCGTTTCATAGCTCTGCGGCATTCCCCAGAAATTCTGCTGTGAATAAATCACCTTACAGTCAATCGAAACAACAGACGGAAGCGCATTCTCGACAACAGCCGAAACATCACCGGTTGAAACCGGCTGCGCATTCGCGCGGTCTTCCTCTGACTTTTCATCCGCCTTATCGTCCGCCACGTAATCCGCAGACTCCTCAGCCTCCGAACCTCCGCGGTCATCCTTCACCGGGGCACCTATAACATTATCATGCTTTCCCAAATCCTCCGTTATATATCTGGTAAGCTGATAGCCTGACATCAGCAAAAGTCCGCACAACACCGCACTCAGCACCAAAATACTGAATTTTGCCGCTCCTCCGAGCTTCCTTTTATTCTCCTTACCCTTCCCGTTTTCGTCATTCCCGGGACTCATATTAAAATTTTCATAATTATTATTATCCAGCATATCTTTCCTCCGATATATCAAACTGTATAATACAATGTCGAACAATTATTTTCACATTGTAATCATAACGTAATATTAACCCGAAATTGTGTATCATTTGTGATTATATATTGAAGAAATCATGAAAAGCTATTATAATTGTTTCATTACATAATGAGGGGAATTGCTTTGAAAAGTACAAAAACTTCACATACAAAAACAATAATAATCTGGCTTTGTCTGCTTCTGATTATAATTGCCGCTATTGTAATATCCCGCGTAATGAATTCAACCAGAACCAGTGCTCCCGATACCCCGGGGAATACTGCCGGAAACCTCTATAATACAGGTTTATTCTGTGAAAATGACGGCATAATATATTTCAGCAACCCAAATGATGACGGTGCCCTCTACTCTATGTCGGCAAATATTACGGATTTCGAAAAAATTACCGACGATAAGGCATTATATATTAATGTTGATGAGAACTATATTTTTTATTCAAGAATGAACAATCTTAAGGAAAAGCCCAAAACCAGTATTTTTTCCTTTTATCTGAACGGGCTGTACCGGATTAATAAATCCGGCAGCAATCTTAAGATGCTTCACAATGACCCGATCGGTTCACTGCTTCTTTATGATAACAATTTGTACTACCAGTATTACAAAGAAAACGAACCCTTGTCAATACACAGTATGTACATTGACGGCTCAGACGATTATGCGCTTATTAATGATGACTGTATTGCAGTCTCAGCAAGAAACGACCGCATTTATTACACCGGTGTCAGAAAAAATCACGATATCAATTATATAAGTACGGTAAGTGCATCTGCCGGAATTGCGCTTGAGGAAAGCTCGTATATGCCCATTGCAGCCCCGGACGGCATATATTACATTTCAACTGCTGACGGTTATCGGATTTACCGTGTTTCATATGACGGCACGGAAAAAAAGCTGATTGCCGACTGCCAGTGCTCCACCTATAACCTTTCACCGGACGGACGCTATGTATACTATCAGCGCGACAACAGCGAGGAAAACGGTATTTACGCTTATGATACAGTATCCGGAACAACTTCTTTAATATATCCCGGTGATTATAAGTGGATTCATACCGCAGGTAACTACATGTTCTTTTACGGCTTTTCGGATGAACAGGTATACGCATACAATACCGACGGTACTTTGAGTATATTCCTGCCGCCCGTAATTGATAACTAAAATAACGAATTGAGAACAGTGTGAAAAATCACATTGAAGGGAGAATATTATGAACGACTTATTTAAACAATTAACAGGACACATCGAGAAGCAGAATGCTCTCGGTTCTTCACTTACCATGTTCCAATGGGATTTAGAGACTCAGGCTCCGCCCGAATCGGTGCAGTATACCTCGAAAACAATCGGTATGCTCTCAGCCATGCTTCAGCAGGCGATGACCTCACCCGAATTTGCGGAGCTTCTCGATAAGCTCAATACAAAAGAGGGCTCCGAGGGTCTCGATGAAAAGGAAAAGGCAATAGTTAAAAAGCTCACAAAGAACTACAATGACATGAAGGTTATTCCCCCCGAGGAATATCGTGCCTACAATGAGCTTATAGCCAAATCACACAGTGTATGGCAGAACGCAAAGGCGAATGACTGCTTTGATGAATTTGCCCCCATACTGAACGACATCATTAACTACACAAAGAAGTTTGCAGCATACAGGCAGCAGCCCGGTCAGAAGATTTACGACATCCTGCTCGATGATTACGAAAAGGGCTTCACGGTTGAAATACTTGACAAGTTTTTCGGCAAAATCCGTGAAGAGCTTGTTCCCTTTATAAAGGAATCCGTTGCCGCAAAGCAGCATATCAGCAAGGAGTATAACAGCCGCAGCTATTCAGTCGATAAGCAGCGCGAATTTAACCGTTTTCTTGCCGAATACGAAGGCTTTGATTTTAAACGCGGCGTAATGGCCGAGGCTGAGCATCCCTTCACTACCAATTTCCATAACAGTGATGTCCGCATAACCACTCATTATTACGAGAACAGCATCGAAAGCGCTCTTTTCTCAACAATACATGAGACCGGTCATGCACTTTACGAGCTCGGTATTGCCGACGAGCTTAACTGCACTCCTGTCGGAGGCGGAACCTCAATGGGCGCTCACGAATCACAGTCACGCTTCTGGGAAAATATAATCGGTCGAAGCAAAAGCTTCTGGCTGCCGATTTGGGACAAATTAACCGCAACCTTCCCCGAACAGTTATCTGATGTTTCACTTGATGATTTTATTGCCGGCATTAACAAGCCCGAATGCACTCTTATAAGAACCGAGTCCGACGAGCTCACATATCCGCTCCATATTCTTATCCGCTATGAAATGGAGCAGCTGATGTTTAATGATTCGGTTGATATTGAGAAGCTTCCCGAGATATGGAATGATAAATACGAGGAATATCTGGGAGTACGTCCTTCAAAAGCATCAGAAGGTATTCTGCAGGATGTACACTGGTCCGGCGGCATGCTCGGATATTTCCCTTCATACGCAATCGGAAGTGCCGTTGCCGCACAGATTTATTATTACATGAAGGGTATCATGCCAATTGATGAATATCTTGAAAAGGGCGAGCTTGAACCCATACGTGAATTCCTTCGCCAGCATTTCCACAAATTCGGTTCAATGAAAACAACCAATGAAATACTTGCCGACATGACCGGCGAAGAATTTAATGCCGACTACTATATAAAATACTTGAAGGAGCGCTTCAGCTGATTGGCAGAGTCTTCTGCCGTCTCGGAGCACTGACATATACCGGGAGATAACAGATGATGAAAAAACACTACAGATTGTTTTCAGGAATATTTCTTTCACTGCTTTTAATTGCATGGGTCGTATTTCTCGATACCAGGCATAATGACAGTGTATCAGGGGCATCGCTTTCCGAGCCTTCCCCCACACCTATGCAGGTATCCGCCACGCCGACACCGGCAGAGGTTATTGCTTCACCCACACCGGCGGAGGTTTCTGCTTCACCCACACCGACACCGGCAGAGGTAACGCCTACACCGACACAGACTCCGTTCATCGAGCTTGCAACCCCTACTCCGGAACCGGTCTCACCGACTCCTACTCCGATGCCGGTAGTGTTTAATAAAGCCATTGCCAATGTTGAGGAGAATCTTAATATCAGAAGCGGTCCGGGCTTAGATTACCCTATAATAGCCGGAATGGCACCCGACACCTGCGGTGATGTTCTTGAACAGAATAATGAATGGATAAAAATCAAGTCAGGCGATATCGTCGGCTACGCATCCGCTCAGTATATGCTTACCGGAGAAGCAGCAATAGAAAGAGCTCATCAGCTCAATGCTCTTAATTTAAAAATAACTTCCGATAACGTAAATCTTTACAGCGGTCCGAGCATCGATTTTGAAGCTGTATATACAGCTAATACGGGAGATACCTTTGTATATCTTCCCGAATATTCAAATTCCGAATGGTGTGCCGTAAGATATGACAGCAGCACAATCGCATATCTTAACGCTTCAGACGCAGAAATCATAATATCTCTCGGAATTGCGGTTCCGACCGAATAATATTTCATATTAAACAGAGGGTGCCCAAAAGCACCCTCTTCATTTTACTATCTTAATATATATTCAATTGTCAGCTTTCCGTTTTCAAATTCTATATCTGCCAGCGCACCCGAAATAACAGGTATCATCGGAGGCAGATGTCCTATATCCGCATTCATTATTACGGGAACATTATACTTCGATACAATTCCCATAACCGCATCCGTTTCATTTAATCCCATCATTTCGCCACCCATCATGGCACGTCCGAACACGAAGCCCTTAACATATTTAAACCATCCGGCCTCCTCAAGCTGCCATAACGCTCTTCTTATGCCCATAACATTAAGCTCACAGGCTTCCAGAAACCAGACAATTCCGTCATCGGCATAGCGCTCGCAAAACTCCTTAACCTTATCAAAGCGTGTACCGACAAGATTTGTGAGACAGTCCATGCAGCCGCCGATAAGCCTTCCGTGAATTCGCCCCGCTCCCTCAGCAGACCCGTTAAATACCTCATAATGCTCTGCTTCCGTAATATTGTAGGGGACAAGAGGATTATCCTCCGTTTTGAAGGATTCCTTTTCAAAGCCGTCATACGACGAAAACTTAAGCTTCTTTCCCGTAAGTAAATCAAATGCATCCTGAATTGACTGATGCCACGGCTCCATTCCGAAGGAAGACGCGCAGGGGCCGTAAACTGCAGCCGTATCACACAGCGTTGTCTGAAGAAACGTGAAATTAGTATTATCCGAATATCCCATGTACCATTTTGGTCTGACGGAAGAAATCCGTTCAAAATTAAAATACGGAATATCCTCACACATAAGCTCTCCGCCGCCGCAGGAAATAAGAATCTCACACGGCTGTTCACAATAAAATGAATTCAGCTCTGCAGCACACTTTTCAGGCGTATTACTTTTCCCTATTCCCTCTCCCGCATAGCAGTTGGGACCGAGAATAACTCTGTAGCCAAGCTCCTTAAACTTTCTCAGGGCATTCTGAAAAGCACTTCTGTAGGGCTCGGTATTGCAGCCAAACGACGGCGCAATAAAGCCGATCTGACCTTTTTCCTTTAAAAAATCCGGATATCTCATATCTCCTCCAAATAATACTAAATGTATTTTTTTATTCTTATATTAATTTTTCCCTTTTTATTAACATACTCATCCTTTTCATACAGGAACTTGCCGTAGCCTCTTATACTGATAATATCCCCGCATGAAAGCTGTGCACTGTTATTTTCCAAAAGTCTGCCGTTTACTGCTACCAGTCCTGTCCTAAAAAGCTCCAAAACGGCACTTCTTGAAAGTTTACAGAGCTTTGCAATTATCAGATCCGCCCGCTTTGAGCTTACCGTCTCGTTAATATCCTTATACTGCTGCTCAGGACGTATCTCTTCATACTCCTCACAGCTGATAACTGTCGTCTTTACGGAGGTATGCTTCACTCTTGTAAGCTCAGTATTAATGAAATCCGCAATTCCTGTCTGGCAGAATACGGCTGCTTCATTTTGACTGACCAGAATATCGCCCAGCGTGCTCCGCTCTATTCCGAGATTCATCAGAGCTCCGAGAAAATCCCTGTGCGTCAGTTCATCCGAAAACTTCGCCATCAGAGGCTTAATAATAACTATACTGATGGGAAAATCCTCTTCATATCCAAAGCTTTCCGGATTTCCGAAGCGCAGCATTTTCCTCTCACATTCCGAAGCACCGCCAAACAGCCTGTAGCCCGCGTGCTTCACCTCCCCCGTAACACTGTAAAAGGTCTCCTGCTCAGGCAGGCTCAAAAAGCCCGTAAAGGTAAATACATTATTATTATAGCTTCTTCCGGCAAGCTCGTTAAAGCGCTTTATAAGCTTTATATCTTCATCATTCATATTTGTTAATGCGAAGCCGGTATATACGATTTTACTGCAAAGCCAAAAACTCTCTTAGTTTAAACAAATCCCTGATAATATACCTGCTCTTTTCCTCCATCTCCTTATCAGGCTCAAGAAGGTCCGGAACCATGATAGTCTTCATTCCCGCGGCAAAGCCTGCTCTTATTCCGTTATATGAATCCTCAATAACAAAGGTCTCCTCCGGAATACCTCCGAGTCTGCTGCAGCTTAGCAGAAATATTTCAGGGTCCGGTTTTCCCCTTTCAAACATTCCGCCGCCGACAATATCATCAAAATATCCGACAAGACCGGTATCCGTAAGCTGCCTTTTTACCCTGTCATACGACGTTGAAGATGCCAGTCCGATTTTCCAGCCCGCGGTATGCAGATAATCAAGCAGCTCCCTGATTCCGGCCTTAAGCGGCATGCCCTTTGTCTCTACATAGTCATCAAACAGTCTGTAGGTTTCTGCCCTAAAGCCCTCTGCATCAAACTCCTGTCCGTAAAATTCCTTAAGCTTTTTATTAATGCTTTCCGACGAGCTTCCTATGCATTTGTACAGAATCTCATCAATTCTGTCAATACCAAACTCCTTCGCAGCCTCACGCCAGCAATCCCTGTCAAGATTCTCAGAGTCAAAAATGACTCCGTCCATATCAAATATTACAGTTTTCAAAGCTATCCCTCACTAAATATTATTAATTACCAATGCTGCTCCCGACACAATCAGCATAATAATTACAATGTGCTTTGCAAGCCTGTCATTAATTACTCTGCCGCAGATTATACCTCCCGCAAGTCCGATAAGCATTAACGGCATCAGTGTCAGGCTTCTTTCCAGTACGTCAATGTTAATTATGTCCCATATTGAATAAATGATTATTCTGAATGTATTTTCAACAAAGAATACAATAGAGATATTAGCCTTAAACGCACGCGTATCCTCAGTTATCCGTCCCACATATGCACCAATCAGCGCACCTATCCCGAATAATCCGCATAAAACACCCGATAAAATACCGACTATGACAAAAAGAGCCCTTGACGGTTTTAACTTTACCGGCTTAAGCTCACGAACAAGCAATTCCAGCGCAATCAGGATAATTATGAATCCGAAAATAAGCTTAATTATACCTGTATCAGCATTTTTCAAAAACAATGCTCCCGGTATGCCTCCGATAATAACCATAGCTGAAAGCGGCACACATATACCGGGCTTAATTGATTTTCGCTCCTTCCATGCCATTATTACATTGGCAGGATATCCAAGAATCAATTCTATGGGCGATATATTAACATTATCATTCCCAAAGCTCAAAATCGTTGTAAAAACAAGCGTGTTTGCAAATCCGCACAAGCCCTTAATAAAAAATGCGGCAAGAGTCGCAGTTATCCACCATATCATAATCGCCTTCCCACCTCCGCAAAACCTAAGCCGAATATATACGACTCATTTTTTCTGCTTCGCGTGCCAGCTCCTCTCTTATTTCGGGAGGTCCGAGAACACGCATATGCGAACCGTATGACAGAACATAGCCGATAAACCACTTCATATCCGGTACCTCAACAGTGCAGGTAAGCCTTCCGTTATCCGCCTCTTTAACATCCGGCAGCTCATCATATGCACGAAAAGCCATCTCACTGTCAATTTCAAGCTCAGCCTTTACCGATACCGCACCCGCCGAATAGCCGCTGCTCGCACGGGGCAATACCCTTCCGACCTCTTCGGGTGTAAACTGCTCTCCCGTAACGCTAAACTGCGCTATACGGCTCAGCTTAAAGAAACGGTAATCCTGCCGCATACAGCAATAGGAATACAGATACCAGTCCTGATTTTTAAAGCACAGTTTAAGCGGCCTTATTCGTCTTACACTTTTCTCACCCCTAATACCGTAATACACTATATCGGTATAGCGCCTCGACAGCACGGCCTCCTTCAGCTTTGAAAACAGCTCATTATCATGCTCTCTGTTTCCCCAGCTTGAAAACTCTATTTCAAGCCACTCCTGATGCTCTCCTCCGAAAAAGGAACGCAGCTTTCCGATAACCTCATCATACTCCTTAAGCCCAACCTCATTAACGGCACAGAGTGATTCAAATACCCTCTTCTTTTCATCCTCGGTTAATACGGACTTATCAAGCACATAATCAGGCAGCAGGGAAATGCCTCCGCTTCTTCCCTGATTCGTATAAACGGGAATCCCGGACAGCGACAGCTTATCTATATCCCTGTATATTGTTCTTTCGGAAACCTCAAATACCCCGGCCAGTTCCTTTGCGGTCAGCCGAGGCTTTTCTAATAATAAATAAACGATTTGAAATAATCTGTCAACCATTTACAAGCTTCCTGTGTGCTTTAATCTTTTTCATTGCCCAGTCATAATGGCTTGAGGTCACGCTTACAAAATATGAACCCATCGTGCTTCCGCCTACCCAGTCAAACATATTTTTGCAAAACAGCTCATCATTTGACAGCTTTTCTATTTTCTCCATTATTGCTGTATGAGATTTCTTTAATCGCTCCATTGCTTCTTCCGTATTTACGGAAAGATTATCATTTCTGAACATCACATTCATTGCCCCGTAGGTCTTCCAGGTATAGCCCTCTGCCAGAAACGGTCTTTTAATGCCGTTCATATTGTTATCAAGCCAATTCAGCATAAGCTTATGCCATTCGTTCAGATGGACAAGAACATCCCTGAGATTTTTATCCCTTCCCCAATGAGCTTCCTTCTTTTTTACATCAGAAGAAAAATCATACTCTGTATTCAGTTCCTTCTCCGATAATGATTCAATAAGCTCCATCAGCTTATTAAAATTGTTCTCTGCTGCTTCAATAAGATCTGTCTTTGTCTGCGGTCTTGCCATAAAATCTTCCTTTCCCGGCGGCCTGTCGCAAAGCGTATTACTGCTTCCGCTCTTCACGTTAAGCCGCTTATTAATAATATCATTTTTTATCTATAATAGCAAATATAACCTGACATCTCATGTCAGGTTATAACGATATTATTTTTGTTGCAATTCTCTCGGCAAGATGACGGTTATGTGTTACCGCGAGTATTCCCATGTTGCGCTTATCAGCCTCTGAAAGCACCGCATTCCAAATCTGAGCCTGTGTAATTGTATCGAGCATGGTACTTATCTCGTCGCATATCAGATATTCCGCTCCGCTCATCAGCGCCCTCGCCACACAGAATCTCTGCAGCTCTCCGCCCGACAGCTCCCGTGGAAAACGCTCAAGCCATTCCCGCTCTATACCGAGCAGCGTGGGGATATTACCGTACAGACTCCCGCTCTCCTCTAATACACGCTTAAGCTTCCAGCGCGGATTTATGGACTTTTCGGGATGCTGGTGAATCATTTGAACCGGACACGGCCCGGATACGGGTAATTCTTTTCCGTCAAGCAGTATTTCACCTTTGTCCGGCTTTAAATATCCTGCAAGCAGCAATGCTAATGTCGTTTTTCCAAATCCGCTCGGTGCAAGCACAGCCAGCCTTTCTCCCCGCTCGAGCATTAAACTCCTGTTCTCAAGAATCCACGGCTGCCTTTTACTGTATCTAAAGTAAATTCCCCTTGCCTCAAGTCCCAAGATGGCACCTCACTTCTCCGCCTCTTACTTCCCTCACCGGCGGAACATTTTTTACACACTCCTCTGTTTTATACGGACATCGCGGTGCAAAAAGACAACCCCTCGGAAGGCATCCGGCATAGGGCTGGAAGCCGTCAATGGGCGTAAAGCCGTTTTGCGGCAGTGCTCTCCACAGCGCTTTTGTATACGGATGCCTCAGTGATTCCTCCGAAGCCCTAAAATCAGAAGCGGGTGCAGTTTCAACCGTAGTACCGGCATAAAAAACCGCAATTCTGTCTGCAAACTCCGCCGCCAGATCTATGTCGTGCGTTATCAGAATAACCGACTTTCCCTCATCCGCCATTTCACGGAACATCTTAAGGGCCTCCATCGCCTGTTCAAGACTCATACCCGGCGTCGGTTCATCCGCAATTATAAGTCTTGCATCAGTCATTAATGCCGTGGACACAAGCACACGTCTTGTCATTCCGCCCGACAGCTGGAACGGATACATTTTCTCCGTTTTATCAGGTAAGCCGAAACGTCTGAAAAGCTGCTTCCTTTTTTCAGACTTTCCCTTTCCGTACGGACCGTCGACCAAAGCCCCGACCTTCATCAAAGGATCAAGATATTCAACAGACTGCGGAACAAGCGCAATTTCACTTCCCCTTAGTATTTCCTGAAGCCCGGCAGTCATTTCTCTTCCCTTGTAATGAATGTGCCCGCGCACAGAGGCATTATCAGGCAGTAATCCGAGAATTGCCGATGCAAGCAGACTTTTTCCCGAACCCGAGGAGCCGGCAACAGCCACTATCTCTCCGGGAAAAACAGTAAGATGAAGGTTCGAAATCACCTCAAGCTCACTCTGCCTAAGACCGTGTTCATACATACGGAAGGAGACCGATAAATCATGTATTTCAAGCAAGGTTTCCTTTTTCTGATCCATATTAATCCCCATTCCTGAGCGACTTGTCGCGAGGAATATCGCAATGGCTATTTGTTTTCGCTCAGAAACAAATAGCCGTGTGAAAAATCAGCATATCAATGTGATTTTTCACACTATAATCCCCATTCCTATTCTACGGCACTGTACGGGTCCGTAATCATACGCAGATTATCCACGAGTCTGTCCGTCAATAAAACTATAATTACCAGCACCAGCCCGGGAAGAACCGCGGACCACCACATACCGGTCGAAATATATCTCATGCTTTCTGACAAAATGATTCCTATTGCAGGCTGCTCCGGCGGAAGCCCGAAGCCCAAAAAAGATATTGCGGCCTCATGCAGAATTGCATGGGGAAACATTAATACCAGTCCGACCAAAAACTGCGGTATCATATGCGGCAAAATATGATTCACAAGTATCCAGCCGCCGCTTTTTCCGAGCCTGCGCGACACAGCCACATACCGGCATGAACGAAGCTTAAGAACCTCACCTCTTATTACTCGCGCAAGACTGCACCAGTGAGTTGCTGCAATTCCTGTCATCAGACCTGCCAGTCCCTTTCCCATAACAAAGGAAATCAAAATAACCAGAATTGTATGCGGAACTCCCATTACCAAATCTATAATCCAGTTAATAACCGCATCAACCCGTGAAGACCCCATTGCCGATACCACCCCGATTAACACGGCAATAACAGCACTTACCAGCGATGCGACCAGTCCTATTGTAACACTGACGGACAAGCCCTTTAGTGTACGAAAAAACAAATCACGCCCCAGCGCATCAGTCCCGAAGAAATGCTCAAGCGTGGGAGCCTGCCTTGCATCCGTAAAGCTCCCCTGTACTGCCTCATCGGGGATTAAAAATCCCGCGGCATATATCATAACCAGCAGCACTGCCATAAGCACGCTAAGCAGTACCGTTCTTTTTCGTCTATTCATATCATTCACCATTCCGAAGCTGCGGATCTATAACCTTGTAAAGCAGATTTGCAATCATATTTCCGATACACACAAACAATGCTGAAAACATTGTTACTCCGAGAAGCAGCGGAACATCGGAATTTAGCCCGGCTGCGGTAATTGCGGTTCCGAGTCCCGGGTAGCTGAACACATTCTCAGCCATAACAGAGCCTCCGAACAGCTCCGCAAAGGATGCAAACTGTAATGTAACAGCCGGAAATGCTATATTCCTTAATCCATGCCGCCAAAGTATCATGCGGCGGTTCTCTCCGCGCGCCTTTGCAAACAATACGTATTCACTGTTTAACACATCAATAAGCTTCTGCCTTGTATGAAGGGCTATATTCGCAAAGGACATAAAGCTGAGCGTCACAGCCGGCAAAATCATATGATACAGCCGTTGAAAAATCGTGACATCCTCACTCTGTACCCCAATCGGTCCTGAAAATCCAATCGGAAACCACTTCAGCCACACCGAAAAAACAAGCAGAAACACCAGTCCCAGCCAAAAAGTCGGAACAGAGCTTAAAATATAACACAGCCTCTTTAGTATTTTATCAGGCCATCTGTTGCGGCTCATACCCATAATGCAACCCAGCGAAAACCCTATGACACCCGCAAGCAGCCATGAAAAAAGCATGAGCATGAGCGAGCTTATGAACCGTTCTCCGATTATATCCGCAACCGGCCTTCTGTATATCGCCGATATTCCCATATTTCCCTTCAGCAAATTTGAAATCCAGCTAATATAGCGCTCTGCCGGCGGCTCATTCACCCCGAAATATTCCTCGATTTCGGCTCGCTGCTCCGGCGAAACCGCCGTACCGAGTCCCAGAATATATTGCTGAACCGGTTCGACCGGCGATATATTTACCAGAGTAAAGGTAATGATGCTTACAGCAAGGAGTAATGCAGCCGTCTTCAATATGTATTTTCCTGATAAGCGGACAAGCCGCCCGAAAAGATTATTCATAAGCTAAATCTATTCCACCCATTTCCATTCATGAAGATTCTGAATCAGAGGAAGACCGTGTCCATGACCATGAACCGGCTGCCTTCCGATTGAAAGCCCGTCACGCACATATGTAACATGATCAAGATTCACTATCCATACCCACGGACATTCACCTCTCATTGACGTCCCTGTAGCTCCGTCCCACTGAACCTTCTTCCAGTTTTCATTTGCTTCCTCTGCCGAAAGCGCCTTCATTGCCGCATCAAGATAGCCGTCGGTCACACTGCTTGCATAGCCCTCGGGATTATAAAAGTCATCCAGAAGCGCCCCTGCTGAACGGTACAAATAATAGGTTTCATTAGGAATTGCCGAGCCCCAGCCCATCATAACCGCATCCGAGAACATTCTCTTCATTATCTCATCCCAGCTGACACCTTCAACGTTAATCTGTATACCTATTTCCTTTATCTGCTCTGCCGCCGCCATCGCAACTGCCTGACGCACGGAATCTCCTGCCGGATATACACATGCAAATTCAGCCCTTATACCGTCCCTTTCAACAATTCCGTCACCATCTGAATCCTTCCATCCGGCTTCTTCAAGGATTTTCGCGGCATAGTCTCTGTCGGTTTCTATCACCGTATCCGGATTGTTCCAGGGCATTCCGTCGTTTTCCGAATAAGCAGGTCGTCCGAAGCCGTTCAAAACAGTGTCCGCAATCTGCTGCCGGTCAATGCTGCAGGCAATTGCCTTCCTTATCTCAATATTGCAGGTTACATTATTTCCAATCGGGGCACCGCTTTCGGTTAATTTTCCTTCATCGGGCAGAACCGGAAGTGTAAAGCCTCTGTTATCAGCAGCTTTAATTGCTTCCACGTGATACCCCTCAACCTTCGTCATTCCGAGCGTAGCTCCCGAATATGCGACATCAACCGCTCCCGCCTGAACAGCAGCGAGCGCAGCGTCCTCAGACATAAACACAACCGTCACGTCCTTTATCTCGGGAGCGCCCCCGTAATAATCCTCATTTGCCGTAAAAATTATCTGTTCTCCTGCCATCCATTCAACAAACTTATAGGGTCCCGATCCAATCGGATTAGTACCGTAATCCGGACCGTACGCATGCTCCGGAACAATTCCCACTGATGCAAGCGTATTCAGAAAAATTGATGTAGGTCTCGAAAGTGATACAACCAGTGTCACATCATTTACGGCAACTGCATCCTCCATATATGTCAAATCCACGGAACCCATGGCTTCCTTTGCAGTTTTCAGGGTAAAGGCCGCATCTGCTGCCGTCAGTCTTTTGCCGTCGGTAAAATATGCATCCTCCCTGAGCGTAAAGGTCCATGTAAGACCGTCAGCTGATAACGAATACTCGACCGCAAGGTCATTTTCAAATGTCAGACTGTCGCTATATTTCACCAGCGTACTCTGAACAATCGGTGAGTTCCCATGCCCCCAGCCCTGTGTAGGGTCAAGTGTTTCGGGCTCTGTCCCGATTGCAATAACAACCCTGTCCTTTGAAAATACCGTCTCTCTCCCGCAAGCCGTGGTACAGCCCAGTATTAAAACTGTTATGGCAAAGATAAGCAGTCTCTTCAGCCTTACATTTTCATTATTTTTCATCAGCTTTTACACCCCTGCTATTGTCGTATGTCATAATCAGATTCCTGACTTCGCTTATGCTCACGTTTTTCTCTCCGGCAATCCGCGCAATATCCTCATATTCATATTTTGAGCGATTCGTGCCATAGCCCGCGCTGTCCTTCCTTCTGACCGTTCCGTACGGTGTATCAAGCTTATCCGACTCACGGCCAAGTACAAATCTCCTGCTGCGCTTTTCACGTATACCGATTGTCGTCGTATGCTTAAACATAAGCTCAACCATTCTGTTCCTGTCGTCCTCATTGCACATCACACAAATCATGATTCCCGGACGCGATTTTTTCATTCCGATTGAAACCGTATAAACATCCAGTGCTCCGCCCGCCAAAAGCTGCTCTGTTGCGTATCCGATTTCCTCGCCGGTCATATCATCAACATTACATGACAGTTCGAGAACAAAATCCTGTCTGCCTCCGGTCTCGCCAAGAAGCGCCCTTACACAATTCGCCGCCTCAAAATCCTTCTTCCCCATTCCGTAGCCGATATTATTTACTGTCATCACGGGCATGCTTCCGAAGCGGTCCGCAAAATACTTAAGCAGCGCAGCCCCCGTAGGTGTACATAATTCGCCGCGGATATTGCCGCCATACACAGGAATCCCCTGTAATATATATGCTGTTGCAGGTGCGGGAACCGGCAAAATACCGTGAGCGCACTTAACCTGACCGCAGCCGGTATGAACCGGCGACACAACCACTTCATCCGGATTAAGACGGTTCATTATCATACATACGGCAGTTATGTCGGCAACTGCATCCATCGTACCGACCTCATGAAAATGTATTTCGGTTACCAAAGCTCCGTGCACATGACTTTCAGCCTCCGCTATAAGCCTGTAAACCTCAAGTACATCATTCTTTACCTTCCCCGGTATCCTAAGACTGCCAATTATCTGTTCGATATCCTGTAGGCTCCTGTGGTGGCCGTGAGAATGCTCTGCCCCGGTGCCGCAATCATGGCAATGCACATGAGAATGCTCTTCCTCACTATGCTCATGCACATCCCTGCTCTCTTCTTCATCATCATTAACCTTTACAGTAAGATGTGTGCCCTTAATGCCGCACTTTACCGATTCTTCCTTAATAAATCGCACACCCGGTATTCCGATTTTATTAAGCTCCGAAATCATGGCATCCGAATCGGGCAACAATTCAAGTAATGCAGCCGCGAGCATATCTCCGGCAGCTCCCATTCCGCAATCAAAATATAATGTACGCATAGCTTCTATCTCCTCATGTGATTAATCATACCTGCAAGATATCCTGCTCCGAAACCGTTATCAATATTCACTACCGACACTCCGCTCGCACAGGAATTAAGCATTGATAATAATGCCGAAAGACCGCCAAAGGCAGCCCCGTAGCCGACACTCGTCGGTACCGCAATAACGGGACAGTCCGCAAGACCGCCTATTACACTCGCCAGAGCCCCTTCCATTCCGGCAATTGCAATAATAACTTTTGCACTCATAATATCGTCAAGATGTGCAAGGGTACGGTGCAATCCGGCAACTCCCACGTCATACAGGCGAACAACCTCATTTCCGAGAACAGACGCAGTCACCGCTGCTTCCTCGGCAACAGGAATATCGCTCGTACCGCCCGTTGCAACAACAATTTTACCGATGCCGTCGGGAGCCGGAATTTGTCCGATAATACCGCAGCGCGCATCCTTTCTGTAATCAAGCTGATGCTTTATCCCGACCTGCTCCGCCGCTTCTTCCGACAATCTTGTAATCAGAATTGTATCCTGCCCGTTTTTTAGCATGGTATCCGCAATTCCGATAATCTGCTCCGGTGTCTTTCCTGCTCCGTAAATGACCTCCGCCACGCCCTGGCGCAGCTTTCTGTGCATATCAACCTTTGCATATCCTATATCCTCAAAGGGCTTCTGCTTTAAACTCAACAGCGCATCGTCAATCGAGACACTCCCGTTTTGCACACCCTCAAGTAAGCTTCGTATATCGATATTCATCCTCTGACCTCCAAATCAAGCTCCACACTTTTATAATACCTGCCAAGTCTTTCAACTATCTCCCTGCGATGCTCTAAAAGCTTCGGAAGCTGTCCCTCACAAAGCTGCAAAACCGCATGTCCGTCACGACTTCTAACCCTGAAATCGCAAAATCCGAGTGAAAACAAAAAGTCCTCTGCAAGCTCTGTTGCCCGAAGCTTCTCCGCGGTAATTACTTCGCCTTCGGGAACCCTTGTTGCAAGGCATGCATATGCCGGCTTATCCCAGGTAAAAAGTCCCGCCTCCCTTGAAAGCAGACGCACCCGCTCCTTTGTCAGCCCGCATTCGCGAAGCGGTGATAAAACAGACAGCTCTGTCAATGCCCTCATTCCGGGACGGTCTCCGGCATCATCAGACGCATTGGTTCCGTCGGCAAGAAAAGAAAAGCCATCCTTTGCCGCCGCTTCCGTAATCAGGCTGAATATCGCACTTTTACAATAATAGCAGCGGTCCTTTGAATTCTCCTTAACATGCCTTACAGAAAGCACACGAAGCTCAATTATCTCCATATCAACATCAAGCTCCCTTGCCAGTCTTTTCGCATCATTAAGCTCAAACTCCGGCTGAAATTCAGATTTAACATAATACGCCTTAACACTCTCACAATACTTTTTTGCCGCATATAAAAGATATGCCGAATCCGCTCCGCCCGAAAAAGCAATTGCAAGCTTTGGATATGCAGATAAAAATTCATCAAGCTTCAAGCTTCCACCTCCTATTATATAAAATGAATGCGCATCCTCGCGGAGCGTTTTAACTTTATAAAGTAAAAAAGCACACAAACTCTCTTCTGAGAATATGTGTGCTTTCTAAGCATACAATTATGACAATTAATATGAATTGAATTCTAACAGACCAACACTTCTGTATCGGTATCGGCGGCTTCATACCGCCACAGATATTTTACCTCATACGAGGTACAAACGCAACAGGTAATATTATTTATGTTTCTTCAGGAATGATGCAGGCTTTACTGCTGTAGCTGCTCCGTTTTCTCATCTTTCTACTTCTTAAGTTCATTTATCACATCCTGAATCAGCTTGCCTATATTCAGATTACTTACACCGACAACTATATTGTCACAGTGATTAATGGGAATGAGGATGCGCTTTGCCGTACTCTGTGCAACTGCCGTTGCCATTCCCGGTGTTATTTCACCAAAAAGTGAGTCGGCAATTACTATACCGATTGGTCCGACAATATAATCCGCACGCCGGCTGTTAACAATTACGGCATTTTCACCTGTTGCCGCATAATCCGCACCGGCCTTAAGCATTGCCGCGGTAGCTGCCGAATTGGTTCCCACCGCTGTTACGGTAAACCCGGGACACTGCTCCTTAATCGCTGCAACAAGCTGTCTTCCTACTCCGCCTCCCTGTGCATCTATAACAAGTATGTTCATATCAATCCCCGTTTCTGAGCGGCCTGTCGCGAGGAACATCGCAAGGGCTATTTGTCTTCGCTCAGAAACAAATAGCCGTGCGAAAAATCATATACTATGATTTTTCACACTAATCCCCGTTTCCGGAATATGTATTCCTGTATAATTATTTCGCATAATTATACCATATTCTTCAGGGAATTTCTACTGCCCCTTGATATCTCCGTACCTATTGCGATACTGTAAACAATGAATAGAAATAGCCCTTTTTGTCTATCAGCTCATCAAAGGTTCCCGCTTCGACAATCGAACCGTTTTTCA
>JAZNKQ010000027.1:0-5386 GCA_045578645.1 Lachnospiraceae bacterium | reverse complement strand
AATCCAGTATACATTATCACAGACATTATTTCAAGGGAAAAGTATTTACCTTATTATCCTCTCATTTTCAGCTATTTCAAAAAGGATTTTTGCCACAGGCACTGCAGCCTTTGAACCGCTTCCGGCATTTTCAAGCAGAATACTTACGGCAATTTTCGGGCTGTCTGCCGGTGCAAAGCCGATAAACCAGGCATCCTCATCACCGGCTTCATTTCGAATCGCAGTTCCGGTTTTCCCTGCGACCTGATAAGCCGACTCTGACAGCATAGCTGCCGTACCTGATTTTATTACCTCCTTCAAATATTCAGTTAAGCTGCGTGCTTCCTTCTGTGTCATTGCGCTTTTATATACCGTCGGAGTATATTCCTTTAATATTTTGCCGTTCTCACTTTCAATACGCTCAATTACATACGGCTCCATAATAACTCCGCCATTTGCTATTGCTGCAGCCATAACCGCCCCGTGAAGCGGCGTAAGCCTTGTATCTCCAAGCCCTATTACCGTTCTCGGATACTCACTTTTTTCCGAATTACTGTCTATAACAAACTCGCTTACAGCTGTAGAAAGCCTTCCCGGCATGCTTTTATTAAATAAAAGTCCTTCCGCAAGCTCCCTAAAAGCAGTCATTTCCATTTCGGTTCCAAATTCAACGAATGCACAATTACATGAATTTGCAAAGGCTTCCTTAAGCTTCTGATTACCGTGAGCAACATTCCCCGCACAATGAGTAGCGACACCAAATTTTACAGTCTTACCGCTGCACATATAGCTAAGCTCATCATAATCAGCATTTTCTCTTATTATTTCAAGGAGTGTCAGTATTTTAAAGGTTGAACCGGGTAAATACAGACCTCTCAGCGCTCTGTTCAGCAAAGGAGCATTTACCGTATCATTATTCAATTCATCCCATTCTACATCGATAGTATTCGGATTATAGGCTGATTTTGATACCATCGCAAGTATTTTTCCGGTAGCCGGCTCAAGAATACATACCGCTCCGCAATACTCTCCCATTGCATCATACGCTGCCTGCTGAAGGCTCGTATTCAAAGTAGTTATTACATTGTTTCCGGGATTTTTCCTTTCATAAATTGCATTAATCAGCTTTTCCGCATCCGGAATATCCGAGCCTGACAGAGCTCTGTTCTCAAGCGCCTCTATACCCGTCTTCCCTCTGCCGACACGTCCTACAATATGCGAAAACACTTCTCCGTAAGGATAATATCTTTTTTCTTCTTCATCGGAAGTAACGGTCTGCGCGAGTATTTGTCCGTCAGCAGAATATATTATCCCGCGCGTAATGCTCCTAAGTGCAAGCTCTCTTCGCGTATTATATGCACTTTCGTAATACGCACTATTCTTATTAAGAGCTATTACCGTAAGCCTGCATGCCAATGTCAGAAACGCAAAAAAAGTCAGGTAGGTATACCTCATTATTCTTTTTACCGAGGGCAAATCCTGTGCATCAGCTCCCCTGCCTTCAATACCTCTGACTCCCTGTAATACTGCAAACATAATCAGCATTGATACAAGTGAGCTGCCTCCCGCACTTATTAACGGCAAGGTTACTCCCGTTGAGGGAATCAGCTTAACTGCTCCGCCGATGTTCAAAAAGGTCTGCAGCATAAGCATAAGAGAAAAGCCTATTCCAAGCTGGCTGTATGGCTCTGTCTTTACCCTTCCCGATATTCTTATCAGCTCCGCAAACATCGCACAATAAATCAGTATCAGACATATGCCGAACATTGCACCGCTTTCTTCGACTATTACGGAAAATATAAAATCACTTTCTCCGACAGGAATTGTTTCAGGTATGCCCTCGCCTATACCGCTTCCGAACCACCCTCCGTATCCGATGGCAAACAGTGACTGTGCGGTCTGGTACCCTCCCGATTCATAGCTTGCAATAGGATCGAGAAAGGCTCTTACCCTTATCTCAATATGCGGAAATAATTTATAGCCTGTATAAGCAGCAGCCGCGCCCGTAAAAATTCCGACAGGTATTATATATGCTTTTTTCAGCATATGGTGAAGCATAAAAATAAAGACCACATAAAATATTAAAGCGGCACCAAGATCTCTCTCATATACGAGAATTATCACATGTAGTGCCGCCATTAGCGTAATCGCTGCTATTCTGTTTTTATTATTAAATTTCTTACAATTCTCCGAAGCCTTTGCCGAAAGAACCGAGGCTATACCTATAACATAAGTCAGCTTGACAAATTCAGAGGGCTGTACCTTCAGTCCTCCTATGACAAACCAGTTTGTCGCACCGTTTATCTCCTCCCCGAAAACGGCAGGCAGGGCAAGCAGTACAAGACCCGCTGCGAGCAGCAGAAAGCCGGCTATAGCGCTTATTTTCAGCCTTCTTATTACATAAGGTATTATCAGCAGTACAGGAAATGCAAATATCGAAATTATTGTCTGTTTAACCGCAGTTTCCATATTAAGCCGCGCTAAAAATGCAGTTCCTATGCTAATCAATAAAAATATACAGTTAAACAATATACCCGCAGGTTCCCTATAAATTGCTCTGTACAGAAGTATAAGCACTGCATATGACGCAAGCTGTGTCATATACAGGTATAAAAGCCTGCTGTCTCCCAGATAAGCATACATCTGCAGATACAGACTTACCGTCAGCATAACTCCGACAATTCTCATAAGTATCCCTTTGTGTCCGGCACCTGATAATAAGCTAAACAGCGTAAAAAGTGACAGAAGCACAACATTTATCAGCTTTCCGAATTGCATGAATATATACTGCATTATTGAACTCCACGACCAAAATGTCCCTTTGTATAGCTCCTTTTTTGCGTAAATCTTTCACCACGAAGCAGACTGCCCAAAATGGCGTCAATCTCGGCACCGCTCTCAAAAGCAAAATCCATTCGCTGATGCCGCGGCATTCCGTTCTCCTTAGTGTTTGCATTTTCCGTAATATTTAAACAGTCAGCATTATATATGATATTAAAGCAGAAATTACACAGCTGTCTTACCATAAAGCCGTGTCCGTATTCATCATTAAGCTTAAGCAATGTATTTCCGCTTTTGTCGGCTCTGCAGCCTCCGTGGGTATTTTTATATACACATTGAGCCGAATACATAACAGGCTGATATCCGTAAATAACCAGCTCTGCCCTTTCACCGCATTCTTTTGCAAGTTTTCTAATCTCAGCTTCGGTAAGCTCCGGCGACAATGTAAAAAGCTCCGCCGTATTTTCCTTTGCCGCAACGGAATTGGTAACATAAACATTGTAGTCACTTCTTACCCTTTTATGCAGCGGCAAAAGTCTGCCTAAAAGCTCCTGCTCCTCTTCATTTCTGTAATAATATCCTGAACGCTCACCTACAGCCAAAATAAACCTCTCCAATTTATCATAGGTATCCGCCCTGCATATATAGGGCAGACCGAAATACAGCTGTTTTCCGTACCTCTTAGCAATATCACATACCTCATTTGCTTTTGCAACGTCCGTATCTGCCAGATTATAGCATACGATATCAATATCGTCGTATCTGCTGACAGCCTTTAGCTGCTCCGTATTCCATACTGAGACCGTCAGTATGCGCTTCTTATCACAAAGCTCATTTTGACCGTATGAATCGTCAGCTTCACATACGTCGTTCACCGTATCCTCTGTATTATGTTTTATGTGCTTTTTTAATTCCTTAAGCTCCTCCTTTGCTTTTCCTGCCGCGTTGGCAAGTATTTCAGCTTTAAGGCATTCTGCAGCACTTCTTCTTATATTGTTGAGGGAGGAAACCGGAATAAAAACGTCCCCAGTAAGCTGTATTTCAAGCTCCTCAAGAACAAAATCGGTATCGCCGAGCTTAGACAGCTGCTTTCTGATTCCTTCAGGTGTTGCCGCACTTTTCTGTGCCGCTTCTGCACAATCACCCGTAACACTCACACTGCAACCGTCCCCTGAATAAAGTGTAAGCACAATTGCATCACCTGATTTTGCAAAAAAGCTTCCGCTAATCTTAACCTTTTTATCCTTTTCTATATATTCCCCTGAAATGCTGCGCAATAAAGCCTCATTCCTGATTCTGAAGACACCCTGTCCCCTTCTTACCGCTGACCCGGGCTTTATATTGGTTCTGAGGCACTCGCCTGTATTGACTTCCTTACCCAGAGTAAATTCATAAACTGCCTTTTCTTCTTCTCTGATTTCGATTACGTCCTGAGGCTTAAGAACTTCCTCGGTAAGAATATCAGCCGTTCTCCTGTCGGAAGCCATAACCCTTCCTACCCTTACACCGCTGTGATTAGGTCTTTTCACAGACATCATATCCGCTCCGTTATGAGAGGAAAAATAGCCCTGACAAAAACCGCCGCGGTTATAAAGCTCTCTGAGAAGCTTCTTTTTATCTTCAATAAACTCCGGATGCTTCTTTACATATTTTCTGTATTCATCTGCTCCCGCCGAATAATACAAGTCAATTAATTCTCTGTATACACCTGTTACTCCGGCAGTATATTCGGGACTCTTCATACGTCCCTCGATTTTAAAGGAATCTACTCCGGCTTCTATAAGGTCAGGTAATATATCGACTGCACACATATCCTTCGGAGACAGTAAATATCCGCTCTTACCGTCCGCTTCGTACTGCTTTCTGCAAGGCTGCGCACAACGACCGCGATTACCGCTTCGTCCGCCTATCATACTGCTCATCAGACAATTTCCCGAATAGCTGTAGCAAAGCGCACCGTGAATAAAGACCTCCATTTCAAGGTTCGTTCCCTCACGCATTCTTTTCAGCTCACAAAGGCTGAGCTCTCTTGCAGGCACAACTCTCGTTACATTATATTTTTTGCTTAATTCATTCGCACCTTCCGCCATAAGAATTGCGGCCTGCGTGCTTACATGAATCGGCAGCATCGGAAAATTATCCGATATAAATCTCATCGCGCCGTGATCCTGAACAATTACTGCATCCAGCCCCGCATCACTATACGGCTTCAGAAAAGGATACAGTCCGTTCTTTAACTCATCATCCTTAAAAAGTGTATTTACCGTCATATACAGCTTTCGTCCCCTTACATGACAAAACTCTATACAACGGATAATTCCGTCCTCATCAGGGTTATCGGCATACGCCCTTGCGCCAAACATTTTACCGCCGATATAAACCGCATCACATCCTGCATTTACCGCGGCACGCATACTGTCATATGAGCCTGCCGGTGACAGAAGCTCAACTCTTTTATTTTTCATTCTAATCCCCATGCCGAAGCGTAGCGTAGGAATCCGCACGAGAAATTCACGCAGGTGATTTCTCGTGTCGCATAAAGGCTATTTGTGACGCTTCGGCACAAATAGCCGTGTGAAAAATCATAGTATATGATTTTTCACACTAATCTCCCATGTGATTTTTC
>JAZNKQ010000026.1:0-10357 GCA_045578645.1 Lachnospiraceae bacterium | reverse complement strand
CGGCGGCGAAGAAAACCCGAAAGAGTTTGTAGCAATGCTTACAGGTCTTCTTTCCGGTGCATTAACCAGTACACCTGCCTTCTCGGCAGCAAAGGAAACTGTTGATGCTGCTTACGAAAGTGCGGTAACTGTTGGCTACGGTATTGCCTACCTGTTCGGTGTTGTCGGTGTTGTTCTGTTTGTGCAGCTTATTCCCCGCATCACAAAAGCAAATATGGAGGAAGAGCGTGCGAAGCTTCTTGCAAATGCAACGACTCACAAAAATGAGTACAAGGGTAAGCTTATTACTATTGACAGCTATGGCTTAATGCCCTTTGCCTTTGCCGTATTTGTCGGAATCTTTGTCGGTGCAATTAAAATCCCGTTAACCTCAGCAGGTCTCTCGGGTACTGCATTTTCACTCACTACAACCGGAGGAACACTTTTGGTTGCCCTGATATTCGGTCATTTCGGACGTATCGGACGCATCAGTCTTTCAGTTGATACAAAGGTCCTTAAGGTCCTTCGCGAGCTTGGACTTATGCTTTTCCTCATCGGTGCCGGAATCGCCGGCGGCTCAAAATTTGTTGCCTATTTCAAAGCAATCTATTTTGTATACGGAATGGCTATGACTATCGTTCCCATGCTTGCCGGATATCTGTTTGCAAAATATGTACTTAAATTCAATCTTCTTAATGCTCTCGGTTCAATTACCGGAGGAATGACAAGTACACCTGCACTCGGAACATTAATCAATGTTTCCGGATCAGACAATGTAGCTTCCGCTTATGCGGCTACATACCCGATTGCCCTGATTGCGGTTGTTCTTGTATCACAATTCATAATTATACTGCTTTGATCCTGCGGGCACTTTCTGAAAACAGCCGGACATAAAAGGCAGCCTCCGTGCTTTAGCATTCGTGAGCATTTCCGCATTCAGACTCACCGCGGTGAGCTGCAAAAATCAACCCAGATAACACAAAAACACTCCATCGTGCTTTAAGTAAGAATACGCGCGATGGAGCGTTTTCATAAATATATAACTATTCTACAAAAATAATAAGCTCCTGTCCGACAATAATTAAATCCGGATTTTTAATATTATTAAGCTTAACAATTGCTTCCACGGTTGTTCCGTATTCCTTTGCAAGTCTCCACAATGTATCCCCGCGTACAACGGTATGAACAACAGGCTCTGAAGTCTTAATGCTATCGCTTCCGATAAGGATAATTTCCTTCTCAACAACTGCAGCATCCTCAACATAAACAGAAATGATGACCTTATTCTCTCCCGCCTTCAGCTTAAGCGATGCGGTATAAGTATTTTCTTCTCCTGCCGTCACTGCTGCTCCGTTTACACATACCTTAAGCTTATCCGAGTCAAGGAAAGAAAAGGCTTCAAAAGTAAGCTCTGCCTCCGCAGACTCGTATACCTCTTTTGTTTCCTCAAAATATCCTCTCAGGAGTACCGCACTTACCTCATCACCCACATTAAGTGCATTTGCAAGCAGCTGCCTGTATACCCGCGATCCGGAACCGTCAGCAGCCGAAAGCACAAAGCCCCCCTTCGGAATCGCGGTATTATTTACCTCCGGTACAACCCAGTTCCATTCAATGGCCTGCATCCGGTTCTTTGTCTCGATAACCTTTCCGTCGGCGTCTACCGCAAACTCAACGCCCCACTGATTAGTTCCTGTTGTATCTCCGTGCTCATCGGTATAAATTACAATCGTATCCTCTGCACGCGTTGTATTAATTAAATCGACAGAAATAACCTCATCTGATGCTTTATTATATACTCTGATTAATGTATCATTTACGTACTCCGTATCAGCAATCGCACAGCTCAGCTTATTCCAATCAACATAGCACAAATCAAAAATCATTGAGCCATCCGTATTATTATATGCATTCTGAAAAATTACTCTCTGCGCGTCGGCTTCTGTAAGAGTTGTAAGATCAATTGAGGCATATACCGGAATCTCTTCGTTGATAAGGATATTACTAAGGGTTGTATACTTATCCATTAGCTCCGTCGTTGTATAATAACAGCCGGTCATGATAAAATCAATATCCTTTACATAGCTTGCAGCCGCATAGTCATATTCTTCACCATAAAGTCCGGCATTAGGGAATTCAAGGCGGTCATTATACTCAAAGCTCTCAGCTGCCCAGTTTACACCATTCTGATATAAAGACTCATACCATGCACCTACATATGCTGCAAGAATAATTTCCCTATTCTGTTTCTTCTCATATATATTGATGCATTCACGAAGCTCTCCGATAAATGAAGCAATTACCGAACTTCTGTAGGAAAGCCATTCATAATAATATTTTCCGGTTTCCATACTGCCGTCTTCCTTGATCCGGAAGGCATCCGCCGGCCACTGCTCAAGAACTTTTCCCTGTTCCTCCAGAAATTCACTAAACTGCTTTTTGCTTTCATCACTAAAATCAGCATACAGATTATCATATCTGCCGCGATCTACAACAATTCCGTCTACCGCGTAGTTCTCCAGAATATCCCGTGTAAGCGAAAGCTCATAATCACGAACCTCTCTATTCGCAGGATTTACATATACAAGTGTTGAATTTTTAGCAGAAGTAAGCACGCTCTTAAGCTCACCCCTGTCCTCAGGAGTCTGAAGTACTTCAGCCCAATCTGAATGCTCTCCAAAAATATTGATGGCAGAATCCTTTGTATTAAGATTTCCCTCGCAGAAATAATTCATACTTGCATACAGCCTGATTCCGTTGGCATGTGCCGCCTTCAGCATTTCCTCAAGGAAATCAATTTCCATATCAACCGCCTTGTTGGGGTTCTTTGTTTCAGTCATATAGGGTGCGTTGCTGTTGGAATTTTTCTTAAAGGAAACGTAACCCTCACAGCCCTTAACATCAAAAGCAAACGCTGTTATTCCTGCCTCCTTTGCAGTTTCAACCAACTTATTTATTTTATCAACGCTGTTTAGTCCCTTTGCGCTCGCATACTGGTCAATCCACAAAATAACAGGCTTTTCTTCCCCACTCTCAACAGCGCGATATACAATTATGCTCTGCAGGCTTTCCTCAACCCTGCAATCCTCAAGCAACACATATATATCCAAGTAATTCGCTCCGGTTTCAAGGGGCATCTTAACAGAAAAACTGCCGTCTGCCTTTACTTCGCCGGACAATTTTTTCCCGGGCTCACTGTTTTCAACACAAACCATATAATTACTTCCGGCTGCGAGGTTTGTTACGGTTCCGCTGATATTAACAAAGCTCTCCGTGATTGTTGCATACGCTCCGTTATCAAGACTAAGTCCCGGAGTCTTTTCTGCCGTCTCCTTCTGTCCGACAAGAGAAAGCAGCTTATCGACCGTAATATCACGTCCGTCAACAAGAAGCTTTATTTTGTCCCCGACAGAAAATTCTGTTGCCAGAAAGCTCTTAAAACCGGCAGTAGCATAGCTGTTATCACAGCCAAGAAGAACGAAGCCTCCTTCAGGCACCTCAACATCCGTTGAATCAGTAAACGACGGCTTTGCACCGTTTATTGACGGATTTAATACCTGCGTTACTACCATCTCCTTATTAACAACAACCGCAACATTGGTTTTAATTGTCCCCTTACTTACAAAAGGACGATTTCCATATGTAAATAAGGATATTGAGTTTTCAAAGGTAACCGGTCCGGAAAAATCAGGATTTACAAAAGCAATCTCCTTTTGCGCCCCCACACTTTCAAAATCCGGGTCAAAAGCAGCTTCTACAACAAGTCTGTCAAGACGATATGATACTTCGGCAGCTGTCTGTCCAGCCTCCGGTACATTTTCAAAACCTGCAATTGCAGCCTCGAGAGAAACTGCCTCCCCGTTTTTGCAAAGAGTTACCTTATCTCCTTCCTTAAATTCGGTAGCAAGAAATGACTTATAGCCCGCTGTAGCGTACGAGCTGTCACATGCCAGAAGAACATATCCTCCGACCGGCACGGTTACGTCCGTTGCCTCATTAAATGCCGGTTTTCCGCCGTTCACAGACTTATTTATAACAGCCGTTACAACTCCGTCTGCACCTACAACTACGGCAACGTTAGTATTAATTGAATTATCATTTACATAAGGACGATTCCCCTCTGTGAATAAAGAAATCGAATCCCTGAAGGGTACCTCTCCTCCGCTAAAGCTAAACTCCGGATTTACAAAATCAATCTCCTTTTCACTTCCGCCCACGCTCATAACAGTAAGCGTATTCGTCTCAGCCGACACAGCTGTTGCCGGTTGCATTCCCCATAGCCCAAGCACAATGCCAAGTGCAAGAGCTATTGCAATTACTCTTTTTTTCATCCCTGTCTCCTTTGCTCACCAATCTTTTTCGGCGTCTAATTGGTGGATATTTTTTTCTCTTTGAACATCACGGTGGTGATTTTGCGCAATTTGTAGCAAAACACACCTCTTTTTTGTTCATTTTAATAATATCATTTCAGCATCATTTGTCAATATGAAAAAAATTTTCTCTTTATCGCACCCGTAATCTGTATACTGTTATAAAATATATCAAATCGGACATCCGCCTTTTTTCCGAATAATACTGCTCATTACTAACCAATAGTTAATAGTCAGCTATACCTCATTTAAATATAATTGTTTTGTATGCCCCTTATAGTGGTCTCATATTAATTCAGGGAGGAAGAATATGTTTAACAGAAAATCTGTATCAGCGAAAATAACTGCTGCCCTGCTTGCTTTGGCAATGCTCTCGGGATGTTCACACGAATCCGGGAATGCAACACTAAATCAAACTATATTCAGCAGCCTTAACATTACCATGACAAACGAAATAACGGTTATAAATGATAATTTAGTAACCTACAATGACGATAACGGTTTAGAATTTAAAATAGAACCTGCAGAGGATGACGATATTTCCGCGCCGATACAGCTTGGGGAGACCCGCAGCGGAATAAAGTGGAAAGCTAACGAGGATACTATTGTCGTCGATAGCAAAAAAATCACCGTCGTAAACAACGACAGGAAGAAGGACAACGGAAAAATTGCCGCCGTAGCCGAAGCGCTTACTGCAAAGACAGGCTATTCCAAGAATAAGGATGACTATAACCATAACTATGCCGTATACTATATCCAGGAGGCACAATGTCTGTTCTATTATCCAAAGCAACTGACACTGATCAAAGAAGGCGAGGACCAGTCCCTTATTTTTCGCGATTCACGAAGCGCCGCCGAGCTCAGAGTAACCCTTGATGAAAATCCCTATGCCTGTATGGATGATGTTGAAAGCTTTATATCGAAATCTGAAAACAGCCAAATACTCGCTTCGGGAACAGACTGGTATTCCTCCGAAAAAACAGATAAAGCAAAAACCACCTTTACTCTTTCGGGCTTAGGAAATAAATATATTGTAAACGCAAGTTTAAGCTACGAAAACAAATATGACTTTGTATTTAACGAACTAAGAAAGCTACTAAAATGCAATTTTGTAGGCGACGGAATATGGGTAAGCAATGCAAAAGCCGATACAGGAGGCAGACAGGTCGCCGCCCTTGCAAAATCACCGGGCGCATATGACCCTGTTTTACAGTCTGCATCATATTATCTTGATACTTATGACTGTATAATCACTTATCCGGATATTTTTACAAAAGTATATTTCAGCGATGACAATTTTGTAACCTTTACAGACCCCGTAACCGGAGCATACCTTTGGGTAACCGCTATGAATACAGAGGATAATATAGGTGAAATCCAGGCCTCACTTGACGCACAAAAAAGCGACCTGGTAAATGACCATGCCCTTAAGGCCGCAAATGAGGGTGAACTTGCTTATATAACGGTACGCAACGGAAAAATGTGGACAGCAATCATATCCTACGACCCCAAATACTCCGGAGTATATTCATCCGCTTACGACATGCTTAAGATAACACTTGAGGGAGAAGAAATCAGCAACACTGAAATGAAAGAGATTTATCATCCCGAATTCAATTGCTATATAACCGTTCCCATTCAATTCAGGCAATGCGGCTTTGACGACAATTCAATAGCCTTTTGTGATGAATTCACCGGTCTGGAAGCAAGACTTTCGTTCTCGGAAATGACAGCCGCCACCAACAGTGACAATTTATTTGATATGTTCGAGGTGGTTGCCGATGAAAGCAATATATCTCTCGGTGAGGACTACATAAAATGGCACAATAAAAACGGTCTGTTTATGGGTGGCGCAGGCAGAACCCATGCCGGTCTGCTGGAAATAACCTACCCTAATGCCTATGACGTATATAAAGGCTGCTGGCCAAATTTCAGCATAGCCTTCTCCGAAGGAAATGAACTCGTTACCGACGCAGAAGAAATCCGTCAGCAAACTGTTGCGGCAGTTGTAATCGATACCGCTATGAAAGAAAGGGCGACGCAATCTGACGACCCGTCTGAATTCTTCGGTGTTACCAAGCCTTCTGCAAGCATAAAAAAGAGTAACACAGCTAAAAAACTGACCGAAAGCGGAATAAAGCCTTTAGCGGCTGCTTCAGAAAAAATCAGCTCTTACGACAGCCCGTCCGCGGATACCGAAGACACCGGACGCTCCGATGCCCAAAGCAAGGACGAGCAGCCTAATATACTGTTTTATAAAAGTCATTCCGACTACCTCGATGTAACCACTCCCGGCTACGAATGGCTGTATTATTATCCCGCAACCTTTATTGATCAGGAAAAAGTAAGACTCGCAAGATTCTATACCATTCTCTACTCAATTAATGTTCTGATTTATAATGGATATGTGCTTCCCGAAGAGGCCTACGACTATTACAGTATTTACGGAATAGCAGATACCGTTGATGAGTATATACGCCTTCTTGAAGAAAGCGGCAGCGTTTCCTCGCAGCTTGGCGACGGAATCATTTCCGTATTTGAGGTCTTATGCGTTTATCTGGGCATTGATATTCCGATATATATTCTCGAAGAATATCCCTCGGATTCCGGCAAAGCCTCCGGCTCTCAGGTCACAAAGCCCGCCGGGTCAAATGATGCAGACAGCGGTTCCGAAAACAAAAATAACACTCCCGATCAAAGTCCGTCCGGAGACAGCAGTGAAATAAACAACGGATCAGACTTAATCAGGGATGACAGCACACCAAAATCACCCAGGGAGGCATTACAGGTTCTGCCCTTCGACGAAGTCAGCAGCCTTAACGACGAATATTCTTACCATGGTGATCTCTCTTACCTTGAATACGAAACAAACCCGACTTCTCTGTCGGAAATTCGCGCAGCAATGGACGAGTTATACTCTCTCGGTTTTTCCTGTACAGAGAAAATAGAGAATGAATGGCAGAACGAATATCTTTTTCTCGGATATCTTCCCGGAACAGCTGCGGAAATGTATATATATGTCACTATCGGGGACAGCTCAATATGCGTTCTGTATCTGTTTACCGACGAATACTGCTTCGGAGGTCCCGGAACCCTATCCATAAACAGAACTCTTGATTATCAAAGCTGTAACTTTATGTACAACGTAAGTAATTTACTAAAGCCCTTCCTGTCAGGAGTTATCGAATACGAAAAGAATCCTGATTTTTGCTATCAGTATTCCGAAGCCGTAATCGACTTTGACGACTACGGGATGAGCGACTATCTGCAAAGCTCAGACTTTGGCGGGTCTTCATACAGAGACTGCAGTATAATTTATGCCGGCAATTATATAAACGGTAAATTCGTAGCAGTTCACACCTACTGCTATCTGATGCTCGAAGGCTTAATCATACAAATTGATGATACAGCCGCTCCGCACATAATTAACTTCTTTTAAACATCATGCCACAGAGTTCCAATTCATGCTTCTGAAAAGAGATGGGACTATCTATTTCCCGACAGCCCCTTATACTTTTTTTACTCCGTGTCAACAAAAATGCATTAAAAACTTTTCCGAATAATAAAAATACGGCAGCTCCGTACAGCTTACGGATTACTGCCGTATTTTTTATCCCTCCATCTGCTTTCCGAGAAACGTCGCTGCCGTAGATGCCAGCTTAATTTCAAGCTCACCGAAGCGCGCCCCGGTATCCCTTGTCTGACTAGCTCCGGTCAAGGTCTTTCCGGTATCCTTACCCAGAATAATTACAGAGCCGATTGCATCGCCTTCACAAATAATCGGTGCAATAATCTGCCAGATAATCCCATTATCCTCCGCCTCATCCGACAGCTTTATAAAATCACGGTCTTCCTTCATGGCAGCTATATTAGCACGCTCATCAATTGCGCGCTCAAGCTGATGCGAAGCTCTCTTCCCCGGCCAGTTAGATTTTGCAAAGCTCGTACCGCCTCCCGCTGCCGCTGCAATAAACTGATCCTTATCAGACACAAGCACAATATTTCCGTTTACCTGAGTAAGTGCGTCCGCGTACTGCTGCGCAAAATTCCCTAACTCACCAATCGGAGAATATTTCTTGAGAATAATCTCGCCCTCGCGGTCCGTAAAAATCTCAAGCGGGTCACCTTCCCTGATCCGGAGAGTTCTTCTGATTTCCTTCGGCACGACGATTCTGCCAAGGTCATCAATTCTTCTTACGATTCCCGTTGCTTTCATGCTAACTCCTTTCGGTTTAGTATTTACCAAATCATTGTTGCAGAGTTAGTATGCGGAAAATACGGGAGATTATGCACGGTCCGCATATATACGCACCTCATATCAAATAGCTCCTCTACATTTGTTACTATTGACTTCACTTCTTCGCTCATATAGACTAAAAGTAGTTATTCATTTGTTTTTTATCAACCATCCTTGCCTATTGTATAAAAAAATTAATGCATAAATTTCGCATAAAAATATGAATATCTCTTTATGCTATTTTGCATATTAATATATTAATTAAGAGAAATCAAAACACTAAAAAGAGAGTGTTGCAATATAACTGATTAACAGTTATTGAGCAGCACTCCCTTTTTACTATCTAAGTATCCTTACAAAAAATAGATTTACCCCCATACGGAAAATTCAGTCTTCGGTAATGTTGTCAGTAATGTGCGCCCTCCCTGATCCGGAGGATTCTTCTGATTTCCTTCGGCACAATTCTGCCAAGAGCATCGATTCTTCTTACGATTCCCGTCCATGGCCTCTATAATTTTACTTCACTCTTAATCCATGCAAGTGCTTCATCCACGGTTGCAAAATGCCCCTCAGGAATACCTGTAGCCGAGCGCTGGGTATTACTCTTTGCCTGAATCTTCAGCATAATTGAATCACCCTCTGCAAATCCGAATGCCTTACATCCGGCATCAACAAATGCCTTTGTCATCTTAACTAATTCCCCGGCCTCCATCGGTCCGACAGGATTCATTTTTGAGCAATCTGCAACATATGCCCATCCGGTTAGCTTCCATGCAGCTGCATTTCTTAACACTGTCGCACATAACCACTTAATCTCTTCGGCGTTTGTAGTTCCGACACCGGCCGAAAGAACAATTCTGCGACCGGGAATAACTTCAACAGACTGTGCACCATTCTTAATTGCCATAACAACCTCCTATCTGAAGCGTAGCCGCTCAAAACATGATTTGTGAAGCCAATTATATATCATCATGCACGTATTGTCAAGCATTCACGCATTGTGTAGCCCATCGTTCGTCTCTTCAACGTCTATTCTAATTCAAATTCTACCCAATACTCAAATGTATTATAATTTGCAGTTCCTCTAAAATCCATAAACTCTTTCATTAAACGGTATGTACCTCCGGGAAGCTCTCCGTAAATCCATTCCCAGTTAATTTCAAACTCCGTGCTTTCTTCCTTAGGAATATTATAAGCTATACTGTTAAATCCGCGGCCGTCTACACCCTCAGGTAAAGGAAGCTCTTCAACTGCTTTCCACGTTCCGTCTAAAAGCACCGCCAGACGATAAGGCTCTCCTGTTTGCAGGTATCCTGACGGTTCGCCTCCGGATTGCGCAGCTACTAAGGTAAGTCCTTTATCAGTAACATCTTTCACAGAAAGCGTAACTCCCCAATTCGGAATACTACCTTCATCAAACAGAATACTTTCGCTTTGCGATTTTTGACTGCACCCGACCAGCCATAGCACACAGATTAGCACCAAAGCCATCGTAAATTTCTTTTTAATAGTATTCACCCCCTTCAATATTTCTGCTTATCAGACGAAAAAAGCAGGGAAAAAGTTTCAACAGAATTATAGCGTAATAACGTTAAAAGCAGGGAACCGACTACTCAGTTCCCTGCCAAAAGCTCCTGTACTCTATTATCTTAGCCAAAGTATCTCTTCAACAAACCCTCAAACGCCGAGGCGTTTGCTTACCTTCTAGCCAAAGTATCTCTTCAGTAAACCTTCAAACGCCGAGGCGTGTGCTTACCTTCTAGCCAAAGTA
>JAZNKQ010000025.1:0-16893 GCA_045578645.1 Lachnospiraceae bacterium | reverse complement strand
AAATCAGATGTAACAACAACTTCGATTTCCTTCTCAACTGTAGGAGCAGGATACTTAGCGCTCTGGTATGCAGATGCAACTAATGTAAACTTGCCTGCCTTTGTGAAGGTTACGTTGTACTTTGTGCCGTAGCCGTTAGCATCAACGATTTCTACGCTGTCATCAGCACATGTAAGCTTTCTTGCGTCTGTATCAGTGTTCTTTCTTGAAAGTGTAACAGCAACTGTCTCACCAACTTCGAACTCTGAACCGTTCTCAAGGTCACACTTAAATGTATCTTCTGTAGCGTTCTTCTTAACCTTAACTGTGATTGACTTCTCAAGGAGAACCTTCTCTGTTGAAAGGCTGGTAACGATAACCTTAACCTTTGTTGTGCCAAAACTTGCGCCGTCAGCAACCCAGATCATGTCCTTCTTGTTGCTCTTCTGCACGAGATCGGTATCTTCGCTAACAAGCTTGATATCCATTGTCTCTGCGTCAAAGTTGTTTAAAAGCTTTGCAATTTTCCAGAAATTGTAAGACTTGCAAACCTTGCCGTCTTCTGTCTTTCCGGTTGAGGGCTCGCTGTAAAGAGTTACAGTCTTGCTCTTTAATGAAACGCTTGCTGCAGAAGCTGCAGTAGCAGGAACACTGGTGATTACCAGAGCAAGAGCAAGAACAACAGCGAGACTCTTAAAGAATTTCTTCATGTTTCTTCCTCCTTAAATAAATAAATGGTTTTTGTCGTGCGGCGTGTTGCATACTTACACACAGCACAATCATTCCAATAACGATACAATTATACCAATGCTTGCCATAAAGGTCAAGCCTTTTAACATAATTGCAGTAAAGGAACGATTATTGAAGCCAAAAATCCAATCACAATACCGAGTGTGCCGTTACATGGTTTGACTTGTCGTAATACATTGGCTAGGATGTGACACTGTATCTTGACGCCCTCCCCACTATGCAACACCACATTTGGTTTTGACTTGAGCTAAATATGCTCCTTCATTATGTCAATATTGTGGCATGGGATTGTCACTTTTGGCTTATTTATATGAAAATCTCAAAAGAGATTAACATATCACAGATAAAGCTTCTCGATTTCCTGCTGAAGACCGGTACGCGAGCACACGGTATCGTGGCGTACGGGGGCTGTACGGATATCCTCTATCGCCTTGGGAATCTTAACTCCCGAGATTGCATGAAGCTCATCGAACAGCTCAAAATCGCTCAGTCTGTCGTATTTTGTATCTATTGCATTCATAACGCTGCGAGTAAACTTGTAGGGACTTGCGGTTGACACAATCACGGTACAGGTGTCATCCCCCGTTTCCCTGCGATATTTATTATATACAGCAGCAGCAACCGCCGTGTGCGGATCGATGATATATTTTTCTTTTTCGTAAAGCTCTGCAATGGCCGCAGACATCTCCTGCTCCGTTGCATACCCGCCGTAAAAATCAGCAAGCTTCTCCTTCATGCCGGGAGTTATGCTGTAGCAGCCCTTCTCGGAAAGCTCTCGCATAAGCTTCGCGGTATCTTCTCCCGCAACCTCGTAAATAAGACGCTCAAGATTGCTTGATATAAGAATATCCATGCTGGGTGACGAGGTCAGAATGAATTCTCTGTTTCTGTCATAGGTACCTGTCGCAAAGAAGTCATAAAGCACCTTATTATCGTTAGATGCGCAAATCAGCTTTGCAATCGGCACTCCCATCTTCTTTGCATAATAGCCGGCAAGAATATTACCGAAATTACCTGTCGGTACAACAAAGTTTATGCTTTCAGGGCAAAGTCTGCTGTAAGCATATACATAATATGCAACCTGAGGAATAAGTCTGCCGATGTTAATTGAGTTTGCAGATGAGAAGCGGTAGCCCTTCTTTGCAAGACGCTCATTGAGCTCAGCATTACAGAACATCTCCTTAACCGCTGTCTGTGCGTCGTCAAAATTACCGCGGATTCCGATAACGTGAGTATTGGCACCCTTCTGTGTAACCATCTGGCGCTCCTGCACGGGACTGACACCGTCCTTGGGATAGAACACCGCGATATTGGTTCCCGGTACATCCGCAAAGCCTGCAAGCGCAGCCTTACCGGTATCACCCGAGGTAGCGGTAAGGATAACAATCTCCTCATTGCTGTTATTCTTCTTAGCTGATGTAGTCATAAGATAAGGCAGAATAGACAATGCCATATCCTTAAACGCAATCGTGCTGCCGTGGAACAGTTCAAGATAATAAGCTCCGTCGGCTTCAACAAGAGCCGTTATATCCTCATGGTCAAACTTTTCTTCCGTATACGCACTGTTTATGCAGTAACGAAGCTCGTCCTCGGTGAAATCCGCAAAGAACAGCTTCATAACCTCATAAGCCACCTGACTGTAGTTCATCCTGCACAGCTCATCAAAGCTTTTTGTCAGCTTCGGTACGGAATCGGGCACATAGAGTCCTCCGTCAGGAGCTATTCCGCGAAGAATCGCCTCCGAAGCGGTCGCCTTAAGACCCGTATCTCTGGTACTGTGATATGTAATGCTCATATTAATCCTCCATTTCTGAGCGACTTGTCGCGAGGAATATCGCAAGTGCGAAAAATCATATTATATGATTTTTCACACTAATCCTCCAATATTGCGCCGTATTATTTAAAGAAGCCGGACGCAGAAAAACGTCCGGCTTCGAATTAACTCTGTTCGCTTTCTACTCCACCTTAAATTATAGCATGAGTGCCATATGCATAACAAGAGCGTAATTGTACAAATATGTCATAAGTTTTTGGTTATTTTTCTCTATAGAATTCATGGCAACCGTATTTCACCACAAAATCAAGATTTCTCTCAAACCAGGTGGAGTTCTTCTTCGAGGTAAGACTTCTCTGGAAAAAGTACTCTGAGCCGCTTGAATAATCCTCTCCTGTAAGTACACGGTCCACAGCCCGGATAGTCTGCTCGGAAACCTCCACCGTGTAATAGCGTCCGTCATTTGTGGGTGAAAACTGATAGGAATTTCCGATTTTCTGGAACACTACCTCCTCAACGGTATCCGGAAAATGAGGATCGTTCATCCGGTTTATGATAACATTGGCAACAAGCATCTCGCCGTAAATGTCCTGGTCACCGGCCTCAGCCTCCACTATCCTGCAAAGAATCTCGTATTCCCTGTCCGAAAGTTCCTTACACATATCTTCATTGTAGGTATACACAAGCGCGTCGGGAACATCCGCAGGAACGACAATTTGCGGCTCCTCCGGCTCGCTCTCCTCCAGCTTTTGCCCCATCATAACGGGGATGTAGTTTTCCATTGCATCATACTCGTTGTTATACTCATTGAACAGTATAAGCTCTCTGCCCTCACTGTCCGCAGGAAGCCCCTCACACAGGAATTCCTCTTTTCTGATGCTCGGTCTTTCGTTCAGCGCACTTTTCGTCAGCTTCTGCTCACGCTCCGCAGCTTTATTATTTGTTTCATTGTCCTTTTTTACCGTTGAAATGCAGGTCTCCTCGGGAAGCCTCACGTTCCCTGTAATGATATCCTCTGCCGCAGCTGTATCCTCTGTCGTAACGGTACTATCTGCAACAGCACTCTCTCCTGCAGCAGTATCCTCTGTCGCTCCGCCGTTAACCGCTCCGCTTATCGCATCCGCGCTTACACCCACGCCGGATTCACCCATAAAGCCGGCTATGCCAAATACGGCAATCAGAGCAAGCATTACGCATGTCACGGATATTATCATTTTTGTCTTTATACGTTTTGTTCCTGCTTTTGTTTTTTTCAAATCGTTTTCTTCTCTGCTTCGGTAACAAAAGGTTTTAATCTCTGATTCCATTATCTCCTCATCTCTTTCTCGCATAATCGGGCAATTTCATCTGCCTTCATGCAATACTACAAAGTTCGTATGTTTTCATGTACTTCGATTAATTCCTCGGCATGCTAAAAAGCGTCATTTCTCAAAATGTGATTTTTAGCTGAATGAGATTATAACAAGAAAGGTTTTTATGTCAATAAGAGCAAACTTTTTTTGTAGCTAATTACATTATTGCCATTTTTATTCTTATTAACCAAAAACAGATTGCACAAGCAAGCCCTCTAAAGCGAGTCACATCTTGTGCAATCTGCATAATTCATATTTTTTCACTTGTTACATATTTGTTAAATTTACTTTTCCTTATTTTTACATTTTGGTTTTTTTACCCGGTTTTTTACCGGTCTATTTTTGTAGAAAGCTTGATTTTAAGCCATTTCTTATTTTTCTGCAATTCAAAACTCCTGCAAAACCTCCGATTTCTTTGTAATACTTTTGTAACATTTGGCTTTATTTATTCTACCGGCCGTGTCCTTTTATCTCAAGACATCTGCTTGAATTTAGTCTCTGTTCCGGACACAGAGCAGGCATCCGCAGCATACTTCTTAAGCTTTTTACTTATTCTTATTCTTTCGTATAAAAGCTCATACTGCTTTGCACTGAGGTTTTCAATATAATTCTCCTGAAAGCTCCTCTTCATGCCTCCTGCCTTAAGAAGGTCCGCTGCCTTATTGTAAGCAATGGCAGCCTCTTCCTCGGTATCATACCGCCCAACCAGTACGTCTCCGCAAATATGTATCTTAGTCACATATGTGCTCTTTCCTTTTTCGGTCTGTCTCTGTACGCCCGTGTACTTATTAATAATAATAAGATTTCCGTATCTGAAATCTGTATCGTCTCCGTTTTTAAAATCATAATCCCTGCCCTTAACCGCAAAGCTCCTTATTCCAAAGCGCGACAGCACTCTTGTCTGCATACCGTAATCGGCAACAAACAAATGCCCGCCTCTCTTTATGATCTTATGGCTCATATAATAGAACAAATCGTCCGCATCAAATTTCAGTGCCGTATTTCTGTCTATATAATAAAGAAAGTATTTGTTTTCCAGATATATCGGATTGCGGCAATACATACCGCTGTGCTTATAATTAAGTATCATCACCCATTTTTCAAAGCTGACTGCCGTTCCGCATTCCTCATAATCCTCTATCCCCGGGCAAAACTCTCCGGGCTCCGAAAAAAACACTCTGCGAGCCAGCTCATAAGCATCCTCACCCTCCTTTGCAGTAGAAAAACTGCCGAGGCTCACATGCTTTCCCTTATATGTAACAGAGGCACGGTAATACACCGTCCCATCCTTCCGGCAAGCCTTAAAAACGCCCTTCTCAGTCATATATAATCCCCATTTCCAAATACCCTGTATCTATAAAAAAAGTAAAGAAAAGGGCATCCCGCAAGTCATCCTGTGACTGTGAGATGCCCTCATTCAAGCAAAGCACAATAAGCCGGGTTCTGTACTGGACGGTCATCTATCTTGACTGTTTGTTACCAAACAGCTCCTCCGTATCACCTACGGAACGCAACCTACCCGAGAGCACGACGGGCAGCCGTATGGCTCTCTGTTTGGTTTTGCTTCGAGTGGGGTTTACACAGCATCCACTGTTACCAGTGAACCGGTGGTCTCTTACACCGCCATTCCACCCTTACCGCAGCAAGCTGCGGCGGTATCATTTCTGTTGCACTTTCCTTGGGGTCACCCCCACCGGACGTTATCCGGCACTCTGCCCTGTGAAGCCCGGACTTTCCTCACCTGCGACCTTTCATTACTCGCCGGCGCGACCGTCTGTGCTGCTCAATTGTTGAGTATACTATGCCTGCGGCATTTTTGTAAAGTCAAATCTTATACATTAAACACACTTCCGCCGACAAATTCTCTCAAAATAGAATTATTAGGAATACCTTCGCTGGTCACTCCGAGAACATAATCAAGAAGCTTAAGAAGACGCTTTGCCTCAATATATTCCGGACAGTCTCTGTCTATGCCGAACAATATCGGCTCTGCAAACTGCTTAAGCACCGCGAGCTCATAAATAAGAGCCGAGTTAAACATGCAGTCTGCCTCCTCCTGGAACGGGAAGATATTCTCCTCCTCTCCGCGTCTTACGGAAGGCCACATTGCAATGGTATCCTTCGCTGAGGTTCCTCTTGTTCTTGCATCACGCACCATACGGCGGATAAGTCTTCCGTCCGTTGTTGCCATTCTGTTATGCTCATCAATATTAAGCTGGGTAAGTGCGCTTATATAAATCTTGAACTTGCTTTCCCGCGGAAGTGTATAAGAAAGCTTATCATTCAGTCCGTGAATACCTTCAATTACCAGAATATCCTCTTTTTCAAGCTTAAGGAAATTACCCTTATACTCTCTCTTGCCTGATTTAAAGTTGAAAACCGGCATATCCACGGTCTCACCGTTGAGAAGCGCTGTCATATCACGGTTAAAGCCCTCAACATCGATTGCCTCGAGGCATTCAAAATTGTAATTACCGTCCTCATCCTTCGGGGTATCCTCGCGGTTAACAAAATAGTTGTCAAGCGCTATCGGGTGAGGCTTAAAGCCCAGAGTTCTAAGCTGTATCGACAGTCTGTGTGAAAACGTGGTCTTTCCCGATGAGGAGGGACCCGCAATCATAACAAACTTGCTTTTTCCGTTTTCGCGTATCTTCTCGGCAATCTCTGCTATTTTCTTCTCCTGAAGAGCCTCCTGCACGAGAATAAGGTCACTGATATTACCCTTTGAAATCTGCTCATTAAGAGCTCCTACACTCTCTATTCCTATCTTCTTTCCCCATACATCAGCTTCGCGCTGCGTACGGAAGAACATTTCCTTGGGCACAAACTCACATACCTTCTTCGGCGATGCCTTATCCGGCAGAAGAAGCAGGAAGCCTTCATCGTACATCTGCAAATCAAAATACTTAAGAATTCCGGTGCTTGCAGGCATGTAGCCGTAGAAATAGTCAATATATCCGTCAAGGTTATATATATTTGTATTTGACACACGTCTGAAGGCAAACAGCTTTTCCTTATCATACATGCGATTCTGCTTAAACAGCTTTTCCGCCTCGCTTGTCTTTACCGAGGACTTCTTTATCGGAAGATTTCTTTCGGCAAGCGCCTTCATCTCATCCCGAACATCCGCCAGCTGTTCCTTCGTGAGATTAAATTTTGCATCAATCTCGCAGTACAAAGCTCTTCCTATGGAATGCTGTACGCATATTTTATTAATCATCTCCCGGTCAAACACCTTATAGAACGCACGCAGCATAAGCAGAATCATACCGCGTGTATATGTAGCTGAGCCCGCAGTATCGGCAGTTGTTATGAACTTAAGCTCACAGTCACTCTCTACACCCTTTGAGAGCTCGGCAAGCCTGCCGTCAACAAGCGCAAGGATAATATCCTCTGCATAATCCTTTTCAAATTCCTTCGCGATTTCTCCATAAGTGGTTCCGCGTGCATATTCAAGCACCAGACCCTTTACAGTTACCTTACAATTATCCATGTAAACCCCCGTTCCGCAGTATAAGTACCTCTGCTCTTATCTGCTGATATTAGTCTATGTCACGGAAAAATTCCAATGCCTTCTCAAGCAGCTTCTTTTCTGCCTCAAAGTCAGAAAGCCGCGCTCTTGCGGATTCGGTTTCCGACCCGGCAAGATTCCCGATAAGTCCCTTCACAAAGGTATACCGGTTTTCAAGCTGTTCCTTCAAAACCGGATGCTTCTGTTCCAAAAGCTGCTTACCGTATTTAAAATACACCTGCAGCAGACCTTCATCGTCATCATTTTCTTTCCGGACATCCGTACCCTGCATATCCTCACTACCGCAGCAGCGATTCTCTGCCTTTATTGTTGTATAGAACTTCCCGTCCTCAAAACACATGTCCTCTTCAACAATATCAAAGCCGTTATTATATAAAAGCTCACGCACCGCATCTATATCCGACTGGGGCTGAAGCACCAGCTCGCGTGCCGCTCTCATCTGTCTTAATCCGCGCGTCAGAATCTGCGTCGTAAGAAGTCCGCCCATTCCCGCAATAATAACGGTATCGGCTTCTCCCGGCTCAAGCTTCTCAAGACCGTCGGATAATCGCGTTTCTATATACTCCTCGCATTTAAAGAGCCTGATATTTGCAGCTGCCCGTTCTAAGGGTCCCTTGCCCACATCCATTGCTATCGCGCGCGGTGCTATTCCCTGCTTTACAAGCCATATTGCTGTATGCGCGTGGTCGCAGCCGACATCGGCAACAACATTGCCCGGCGTCACCCGCGACGCGGACATAAGCAGTCTGTCCGAGAGCTTTATTCTGTCACGCCTTTCCGGTTTCTTTCTTCCCATTATTCCAAATAATCCTTAAGCTTTCTGCTTCTGCTCGGATGTCTGAGCTTACGAAGCGCTTTTGCCTCTATCTGACGTATACGCTCTCTGGTTACGTTGAATTCCTTACCAACCTCTTCAAGAGTTCTTGCTCTTCCGTCATCAAGACCGAAGCGCAGGCGAAGAACCTTCTGCTCTCTGTCGGTAAGAGTCTCAAGCACCTCAAAAAGTTGCTCCTTCAGCAGAGTAAATGCCGCAGCCTCGGCAGGCACCGGTACATTATCATCCTGAATAAAGTCCCCGAGATGACTGTCCTCCTCCTCACCGATAGGTGTTTCAAGAGAAACCGGCTCCTGTGATATTTTCTGAATTTCCGCAACTCTCTCAAGCGGCATTTTCATTTCACGCGCAACCTCCTCCGGTAACGGCTCTCTTCCGAGCTCCTGAAGCAGCTGACGCTGAACACGTATAAGCTTATTGATTGTCTCAACCATATGCACGGGGATACGGATGGTTCTTGCCTGATCTGCTATCGCACGGGTAATCGCCTGTCTTATCCACCAGGTTGCATAGGTACTGAACTTATAGCCCTTTCTGTAGTCAAACTTCTCAACAGCCTTAATAAGTCCGAGGTTTCCTTCCTGAATCAGGTCGAGGAACTGCATTCCCCTTCCGACATATCGTTTTGCAATACTTACAACCAGTCTCAGGTTTGCTTCGGCAAGACGCTTCTTTGCTTCATCGTCGCCTTCCTCCATACGTCTTGCAAGCTCAATCTCATCCTCGGCACTGAGCAGCTGTACCTTACCGATTTCCTTAAGGTACATACGCACGGGATCTTCAAGACTGACTCCCTCCGGCACGGAAAGATCAATCTTCGCCATATCTATCTCTTCTTCATCCTCAGGAAGAATATCAAGCTCCTCCAGCGGCTCCTCCTCGTCCGCTCCCGGCATGCGCAGTACATCGACTCCGCTTGATTCCAGGAATTCATATATACGCTCTATATGCTCCGGGTCCAGCTCAATATCAGAAAAGAAGTCATTAACCTCCTGATACTCCAGCACGTTCTTCTTTTTCTTCGCAAATTCCAAAAGCTCCTTGAGCTTGTCCTGAAATCTTACCTTGTTCTCGTCCATTGTAATCTCCTTCCATTCCCGGGCTTAACAAGCAGTCCTTATCGTTATTTTGGTCGCATTTACCTTGAAATATGCAATTTTTCAAGGTCTGCCCTGCATTTCATAAGTTCCTGAAGCTTAACTGCATCGTTTTCTTCTATTGCCCTCTTCCATTGTTCATTAATACTGTTTTCCTTTACACGTACAACCGTATCGTAAAAGGCCTTCCTTCTTTCAGCCTCATTCATTTCCTCTTCCTTAAGCGAGGTCGTAAATAATTCGGCCGCTGCCGTCTGTTCTGCCGCATCCTCGAATCTGTTAATGATGCGTGCCGGAGTGACTGCCCCCTCCTTCCTGTATTGCTCAAATACCATTACGGCGACACGGTTGAACAGCTCATCCGTAAAATCGTCCTCCGTTATGATACCCTTAACAGCCTCAAAGCTTTCCTTCGCGGTTCCGAGCCACGTGAGAAGAAGCTTCTGTGACTTACGCACACCCTCCTCAGGTCCGGTTTTTGATGCATTCTGCTTTCTTTCACGCTCTCTGGTTTCCTTCGCAACCATTGCAGAATACTGCTCCTTACCAAGCCGGTTCATAAGCCGCTTTAAATTGTTATAGTCTATATTATAGCGTTTCGCTGTTGCGGCAAGATAATTGTCGCGCTCCATGTCATCCTCTATCGCGGCAAGTCTCGCGGCAAGCTCATGGTCAAAGCGTGTCTTTTCCTCGGGATTATCCATGTCAAAGCCCGACTGCAAAACCTCAACCTCAAAGTAGAACGCATTTTTCGCTTCATCTATACGTTTCTGATACTCCTCAGCCCCCAAGACCTTAATGAATTCATCGGGGTCCTTATATGGCTTCATATCAAGAATCCTTACGGCTATCCCCGCTTCCTTTAATATGGGAATTGCCCTAAGTGCCGCCTTTACTCCCGCGCCGTCACTGTCATAGGTAATTACCGCCTCTTTAACATACCGCGAGATGAGCTTTGCCTGATAGGGCGTAAGCGCCGTACCGAGAGACGCAACGGCATTATTGAAGCCTGCCTGATGAAGTGCAATTACATCCATATAGCCCTCGCAGAGCAAAATGCAATTTCTGCGCGAATGCTTTGCCAGCTGAAGCCCGTACAGATTTCTTCCCTTTTCGAAAATCGCGGTTTCCGGTGAATTCAGGTATTTGGGAGCATTTTCCGCATTCCCCATAATACGTCCGCCAAAGGCAATTACCTTCCCGTTCATATCCATAATCGGAAAAATGGCTCTGTTCCAGAATTTATCGTAAGCACCGCGCTCATCCAGCGTAACCAGTCCGGTCTGCTTTAAAAGCTCGTCCGGATATCCCTTTGACTTGAGATATCTGTAAAGCCCGTCCGACTGCCTTCCGGCATAGCCGAGTCCGAAGCTTTTCATTATTTCATCGGAAAGTCCGCGGTTCTTAAAATACTTTAGTGCCGTTGCACCCTGCTCGCTGCGCAGCATCATGTAGAAAAACTTCGCCGCCTCTTTGTTAACCTCCAGCAGCTTCTCACGGAAATTCCTTCTGCGTTTTTCCTCCTCAGAGGGCTCAGCCTCAGGAAGTGAAACGCCCGCCCTGTCAGCAAGCAGCTTCAGGGCCTCGGGAAAGGACATGCTCTCATACTCCATCACAAAGGTAAGCACATTTCCCGCTTTTCCGCATCCGAAGCATTTAAATATCTGCAGATTTTTATTTACACTGAAGGAACCCGTTTTCTCGTTATGGAAAGGACACAGCCCGACATAATTCGCACCGCGTCTTGTCAGTCTGACATAGGATCCAACAATGTCGACAATATCACTGCGCTGTCTGACATCCTCTACCAACTCTTCCGGATAATACATACTCCTCCCCATTTCCGTAAAACCATATCATCCGCCGGTCAATATATATTCCATGCCGACGGTATCATCATCTCATTAAATTTCGCTACCGCAAACCGGTCCGTCATACCTGCTATGTAATCGCAAACCGCCCGCTGCTTTCCGAAATCCGAATCCTCAGAGGCATCCTCGCGAACGTTCAAAAGATACTCCTCGGGAATCAGCTCTATATGCTCGCAGTAATACGAAAACAGCTCCTCGAGCATCTGCTCCGCCTTCTTTTCCTGACCCTTTGCGACTGGGTTTGTATAAACACTGTCAAACATATAGCGGCGCAAATTAAGCATCGCCTCTTCAATACGCGGTGACATTATAATATCATCACGATTGTCGCTGTTTATTATTATGTCATGAATCAGAGTGTTCAGACGCTGGCTTAAGGAATGTCCAAGCACTCCCGTAAAGCGCTCCGGAATCTCTTTCTCCGTTATGATGTGCCCGCGAATGGCATCATCTATGTCATGATTTATGTAAGCAATTTTGTCGGCAAGCCTTACTATCTTCCCCTCAAGGGTAGAAGGCCTTCCCTCTGTCTGGTGATTCAGAATACCGTCCTTCACCTCATAGCAGAGATTCATCTTCTTGCCGTTTTTATTCTCAAGAAGCTCAACCACACGCACACTCTGCAGATGATGCTCAAAGCCTCCGGCACATACCCTGTTAAGCGCACGCTCCCCGGCATGTCCGAAGGGAGTGTGTCCGAGGTCATGGCCAAGGGCAATGGCTTCGGTCAAATCCTCATTGAGTCTTAATGCCTTCGCTATAGTTCTGGCAATCTGTGATACCTCAAGCGTATGCGTAAGCCTCGTTCTGTAGTGATCACCCTGAGGCGTAAGAAACACCTGCGTTTTTCCGCGCAGTCTGCGGAATGCCTTCGAATGGATGATACGGTCTCTGTCACGCTGATAGCAGGTCCGCACATCGCAGTCTTCTTCAGGCTCTTCTCTTCCGCGTGACGAGTCACTGAATGCCGCATACGGGCTTAAATATTCATATTCACGTTTTTCCTGACGCTGTCTGATATTCAACTCCATACGAACCTCCCTATTTATATTATTCTACAATTTTTTTGCATTTCCTTTATTTTTTCTCAGAATTATTTCTGCTGAACGCACATCCGCAGTAATTCTGTCTGTATAGCCCGTACTCTGCCGAAAGCTCAATCGAACGCTTATAGCCGTTATTCTTTTTGAAATCCGAAAACAGGTATCCCACACCGTATTCTTCACTCAGTCTTTTCCCTATTTCATTAAGCACCGCAGCATTTTTAAGCGGACTTATTGACAATGTGGTCGTAAAGAAATCAAAACCCATCTGCTTTGCCAGAATCGCACTTTCCCGCAGGCGCAGCTCATAGCATTTGAAGCATCTTTCTCCGCCCTCCGGAGCCTTTTCAAGCCCCTTCGCAATTTCAAAGAAGCATTGCGGCTCATAGCGTCCCTCAATAAAGCGCACAGGATGTAACGCAGGCAGCTCATTAATAAGGCGCTCCTGCTCTCTTACCCGAAGCTCATATTCACTTTTGTCCGTAATGTTGGGATTGTAATAGAATACTGTTATGTTCAGATATCTGCTTAGATATTCAAGGCAATAGCTGCTGCACGGAGCACAACAGCTGTGAAGCAATAAGGTCGGAACCCAACCTGATTCCGACCATCCGTTTATCTGTTTTTCCAATTGTTTATGAAAATTAATTTTATTCTCCATATCACTCGATGAGTCCGAGCTTCTTAAGCACGTTCTCAAACTTCTCCTGATCTATAGGCTTTCCTGCATAAGCAACACAGCCAAGCTCAAATGCCTTAGTTACATTCCTGCCCTCGTTAAGAGCGGTTGTCATAATAATCTTGGTACGCTTCTCTTCAGGAATATTCTTTTCCTTCTCAATATCCCTGATGGTCTTCAGTGTCTGATATCCGTCAAGTGCAGGCATCATGATGTCAAGACAAACAAGGTCATATCCGTCACCGTTCTCAAGCGCCATAAGAAACGCGTCAACTGCTTCAAGTCCGTCAACCGTTATATCACACTCACCGTATTTGGACAGAAAACGGAGCATAAATTTTCTGCTCGCAAAATCATCTTCAGCAATCAATATCTTCATAGGTGAACCTCCTCACTATTATCAGCTACACAAACACATTCTTTTGTTATTGTAAATCCAAATCCGCCATTTGTCAATACGTCTATCTGTACTCGATTTTTTATTTCGAATTCGCAATGTGACTATTTAGACTTCACAATCTCTGTAACTTTCTGAATGAACACCTTCATCTGCTCATCCGTTCCAATCGTAACTCTCAGGTAATTATCTATACGCTTCTTATTAAAATGGCGCACAAATATATTACTCTTTCTCAGTTCCTCAAAAATGCGGCTCGCAGGAATACTTTCATGCGTGGTAAAGATAAAGTTGGTGCTCGACGGAAGTGTTGAGAATCCAAGCTTATCAAGCTCTGCCACGGTATTTTCCCTTGTTTTTATGACCTTCTCAAGGTTTGTGCGGAAGTACTCCTCGTCCTTCACTGCCTCTACACCGTAGAACAGGGATGTCTGATTCATGGTATATGAATTAATGGAGAACTTAACATCATTCATCGCTTCTATCAGCTTCTCGCATGCAAAGGCATAACCAATACGCATACCTGCCATTGAACGCGCCTTTGAGAAAGTCTGAACCACTATCAGATTATCGTAACGGTCAAGAAGGGCAATTGCACTCTCGCCGCCGAAGTCAACATATGCCTCGTCAATAATAACGATGCTCTCCGGGTTGTTTGCAACTATGTACTCGATATCTGACAGACCCATTGCAACAGAAGTAGGTGCATTGGGATTGGCAATAACGATTCCTCCGTTTTCTCTGACATAATCCTCTTTACGGATTCTGAAGCTGTCATCCAACGGTATTCTCTCGTAAGGAATACGGTATAAATCTGCCCAGACATCGTAGAAGGAATATGTAATGTCCGGGAAAAGAATCGGCTTTTCCGAATCAAAACAGGTAAGAAAAGCAACCGCAAGAACATCATCCGATCCAACACCGACAAAGGTCTCTTTTACGCTTCTGCCGTATCTCTCTGCGAGCACCCGCGAAAGCTCTCCTCCGTCTACTGACGGATAGAGTCTTAGCTTATCAGGCGGAAACTCATCCATCACGCGCTTCACTCCCGGCGCGGGAGGATACGGATTTTCATTCGTATTGAGTTTTATCATGTTTTCAAAATCCGGCTGTTCTCCCGGAATATACGGTACTACTTTTCTTATATTTTTCTCCCAGCTCATTTCTTCCCCTTTTAGACAACGAAGAGGGCTTTATTAGCCCCTTCGTTTTTTATATTAATATTTTCCAAAATTATCATCAAGTGAAATCACCGGCGGTACATCATCGCGAATATCCGATCTGTCAGACTTAATGAACGGAGAATCGCTCATTCCGAAGCTCTCTGTTGCCTTAAGTCTGTATCTCATAATAAGCTCACGAAGCTTAGCCGCATGTGCAGAAAGCTCTTCGCTTGCAGCCGCACACTGCTCACTTGTAGCTGAATTTGTCTGTACAACCTGTGATACCTGATTTACAGCCATATCAATCTGGTTGATGGCGGTCGACTGGTCATTTGATGATTTTGCAATTGAATCCGAAAGTGCCATAATCGTATCGATGGCCTTAACAATTTCTTCAAGAGCAGCAGCAGTTTCTTCTGCAAGCTTTGAACCGCGTACGACCTTTGAAATCGAATCCTCAATCATCTCAGCAGTTTCACTTGCCGCCTGTGCGCTCTTACCCGCAAGATTTCTAACCTCTTCGGCAACTACGGCAAAGCCTCTGCCGTGCTGTCCTGCTCTTGCAGCCTCAACTGCCGCATTAAGCGCCAGAATATTGGTCTGGAATGCAATATCGTCAATAACCTTAATTATCTTTGATATGTTCTCTGATGACTGATTAATATCCGACATGGCAGCAATCATCTCACGCATCTTGCTGTTACCGTTCTTAGCATCTTCCTTTGCCTTGGCAACGAGAGTACTTGCCTGAGTAGCTTCATTTGCATTAACCTTAGTTCTTTCGAGAAGCTCATCGATTGTAGCAGTTACCTGCTGGATAGCACTTGCCTGCTCTGTTGAACCCTGTGCAAGACTCTGGCTTACCGCTGCTATCTGCTCGGCACCGGTACGAACCTCACCAACAGCCTGTCTGATATTGCCCATAACCCTGTTTTCTTCCGTAATCATGGTTTCAAGTGCAACACCAAGAACATCCTTCTCTGAGTAGACCTCAATATCAACATCATAATTACCCTCTGACATCTTCTGGGCAACCTCTGCCTGCTTTCTGATATTGTCGGCCATAATCATCATTTCATCCGTCAGCTCGCCCAATTCATCATTATACAGACGCTTAACAGATACGTCAATATCTCCCTCTGCCACTTTAATTGCGGCATCCTTAAGCATAATTACGGGACCGGCTATAATCTTGCTGATAAGTATTCCGGCAAGTATGGAAAGACCAAAGCAGACTACCATAACAATCACACACAGCGTTCCTGCTGTATCTCTCTGATTTTCGATATCAGTTATTTCCTCAAGTCCCCTGTTCTGAACAAGCTCGGTCAGCTCATGGAACATGGTATTGCAGACTGCTTCTTTATTATTGAATTCGTCACTGCCGAACAGCGCCTTTGCAGGGTCTTCCGTTCCGGCTCTTAAATAAGCTATAATCTGTGTACAATAGCTCTCGAACTCTTCAAGATGTCCCGACAGCTCTTTTACATGAGCAACAATATCCTCATCCTCGATTCCCTGTACGGCAAATGTAAGCTCTTCACTTACAGTCGCCATACCTTCCTCAGCCTGAACAACAAATTTCTCAACATCCTCGAGATTCTCGGCAAGGAAAGCCTCTTCCATTCTGGCTATCGAAAGATAATAATGTGTATTGGCATCACCAACCTGACCGGTCGTAACTCCGTACATATTATAGATTTCTGCATATTTATTGCTGAATAAATACAGCAGCGAAATCATTGCAACTCCGACTATAACAAAGAGCAAAATGGCACCCATCATGCTTACAAGAATTTTTGTTCTGATTTTCATATCCTTCAGTTTATTCATTATTACTCCTCCATTCCGCAGACCGGTTAATTATCATTAATAAGCTTCATCGGATCAATAAGGAGCTTTACCTCATCATTTACCTTACCGATTCCAAATACAAATCTGTTTACCTGATTGTTTCCCACAGAGGGCGGTGTCAGAATGTCCTTATCCTCAATTGACACAACCTCCGCAATCGTATCAACAACAAGTCCCACAACATCATTGCCGACAGTTATTACAATGACACAGGTCCTGTCGTTATAAGGTATCGGTTCTTTTCTGAACCTTAGCCTTACATCAATAACCGGTACGATTTTTCCTCTTAGATTAAGCAGACCCTTTATATAGTCGGGAGTCTCCGGAATCTCCGCAATCGGCTGTATTCCTATTATTTCATTGACATATGTAATTGCTATTCCGTAATAATCATCCGCACATTTGAAGGTCATATATCTGCCGTGCTGGGTATCCTCTTCAACAAACTCTTCTTCGGCAGCGTTAATACGTCTTGCTTCCTCTTCCTCTCTCAGCGTTCTGTCTCGAAAGGCTTTTTGAAAATCATTTAATTCGCGTGCTTCTTCCATAAGATCCTTCTTAGTCCTT
>JAZNKQ010000024.1:0-34445 GCA_045578645.1 Lachnospiraceae bacterium | reverse complement strand
TATTACCGACAGCCGCAATGCCGTGAGCAGAATACAGATTCGAAGAGACGGTAGCGAGGCTTTCGTAGTGACGAGCATGCTAACAGCGACGGCGGGCGCATGTCTGAGCCACGAAGTGGCGAGTTAGCGCAGGAGCCGGAGTGAAAAGGTGCATGAGAGGAATAGAAAACGAGCGTGTCACGAGAACTGTATCTGACACGGCAGGCGGCGTAAGTGAAATTGTGCATAGTAACATCTGCAGCAACAATTCGCGCAAAGAATTCCGGGCGAAAGCAAATATCCATTGCGATATTCCTTGCGACAGGTCGCTAAAAATGTTGGTTAGTGTAAAAAGGAGGGAATCGGTATGATAAAGGGATTTAAGATGAAGCTTTTTGAGGGCTGTGAAGAGGAATATGAGAGAAGACATAATCTGCTCTGGCCGGAGATGAAGGATATGATTCATGAGCATGGCGGCAGGAATTATACCATATTTCTTGACAGGGAGACCCTGACGCTTTTCGGATATATCGAGATTGAGGACGAGGAGCTTTGGAGCAAGGGTGCTGATACCGCGATTAATCGGAAATGGTGGGACTTTATGGCTGACATAATGGAAACGAATCCCGATAACAGTCCCGTTTGTGTTGACCTTAAGAATGTGTTCCACCTTGACTAAGGCTATGAAGATAAATAATGAAGGGCGGACAGGAACGTTTATTTATTCGGTGGCTCATTTTCTGACGGACTTTGCATGTGCGTTTTTCATGTTCGGTGTGATTTACGGATGCAGGGAATGGTATATTGCCGTTCTTTTGTACAATTTCTTTGCGTTCGCCGTGCAGATGCCTGTCGGAGTCATTGCGGACAGACTTAACAGGAACAGGAAGACAGCGGCATCCGGCTTTGGTCTGATTTCAGCTTCCTATCTGATATATGCGGTTCTTAATGCTGCGGGATGTATTCGCGGCTTTGTGCTGATACCTGTTTGCATAATCGGACTCGGCAATGCCCTTTTCCATATAGGCGGTGGGCTGGGCGTTCTTAATGCCTGCTCTGTGCGGGATGAAAAGGGAGTTGTGCATGAAAAATGTTCTGCATTGGGGATTTTTGTGGCACCCGGAGCAATCGGAATTTATTTTGGAACCGTTCTTGGCAAGAGCGCGTCTAATACTGTAACGGATATGGTATATGCAGTCTGTATCGCGGCAGCAGTTGCCGGCATAATAGTAATGCTGTGCCTTCTGCGCATTCCGTTCAGGGAATACGATAATGCGGAATTTGATATACGACCAAAGGGCGGCAGGCTTGTCCCTGTCTTTGTAATGTGCCTTTTTCTGGTGGTGTGCCTGCGCTCGTATATGGGAATGATTCAGAGCTTTGAATGGAAGGCTGATTATGCGGTATTATCGCTTGCGGCGCTCGCGGGAGGAAAGGCACTTGGCGGAATTCTTGCGGATAGGCTGGGGATTTTCCGGGTGTCGGTGTTTTCACTTGCGGGAGCCGCGGTCCTGTTTTTGTTTGCGGATTATCCTGCAGCGGGAATTGCGGCGATACTGCTTTTTCAGATGACAATGCCTCTTACGTTAAAGGCTGCGTCTTTGTATTTTCCGGGGATGAAGGGCTTTGCCTTCGGAATGCTTACGCTTGCCCTGTTTGTCGGGCTTTTACCGTCCTATTTTGAGGCGGTATTGCCGATAGAGGGAAATGCGGTATATTCTGCCGTATCTGTCGCCTCACTCGTACTTTTGCTTGCAGGACTTACAGGTCTGATTAAAAAATACGGACGAGGGCTGTAATAACTATAATTAAAGTCGGAGGAATTATGTAATGGGATGTAAAGGGAAATTATTAAAGGTATTTTGCGGATTGATTATATGCTGTGCCGCTATGCTTTTTATGACTGAGAGGGTAAGTGCGGATGTGATTTTTGAACCGTTGGACAATTCCTTTTATGCCGATAATTCGGAGGAGTGTGAATACATTTTAGAACGAAAGTATATTGTAAACAGTCCGAAGGGCTATACTGTTTACAGCAGCAAACCTGACGGAAGTGCACGCGGCACGATTAAGAACGGGGATAAGGTAACAATCAGCTTCCTCTATACCGACGAAGAGGGTAAGGAGTGGGGATATATTATGTATCTCGGAGAGGAAGAGGGATGGATTGCCTTTGAAGATGTTTTTGTGGAATATGACTATCTTTCGTTTGAGGAAGAATATAAGGACAGAATAACCGTAAGTGAGACGGGAGTTCCCGCGGAGCTTAACGAGAATACTGTCATGTGGAAATATCCGGGCTCGGAGGCATATACGCTTCTTGGCTTTACACCGGAGGAGAGCATCAGCTTTTGGGAGCTTTTTACCGATGAAGACGGTAACGAATGGGGCTTTCTCGGATATTACAGGGGCAGAAGGAATCAGTGGGTATGTCTCACATCGCCCGAAGCTACCGACATGCCGGTAAGAGAGATTGAAACTCCCGAGGTAATAGAGGTTACCGATATTGAGGAGCCTGATATCGGCTCTGAGGATGTATATCTGATTATTATAGTGATTGGTGCGGTAATTCTGATTGCAGCATTGTCCGTGACACTTATGGTAGTTCTCAGGAAAAAGAACGGCAGGTAGATTACGGAGGCGTAAATGGCTGGGCAACTGATAGCTTCACTTGTGATTTCACTGCTTCTAACCTGTATTATAGAGCTTACGGCAGCTTTTATTATGGGACCGTCGGATAAAAAGAGCATGCTTCTGGTTTTACTTGTTAATACACTTACGAATCCGGTTGTTGTGCTTCTGAATTTTCTGAACAGGGAGTATTTCGGACTGCCGACGGCAGCGGTTGTTGCGGTTCTTGAGATTGCTGCCGTGATTACGGAGGGCTTCTGCTATAAGACCTTTGATGAAAAGAGGAGACGCCCTTATCTTTGTTCACTTATATTTAATGCCGTATCATATTGTACGGGAATTGTGATAAACTTTTTGATATAAAATAAAAAAACAGGTGGAAAATGAGTGGAAAAAGTCAATTTATGAATTACAGTCTGTCGGGAGAATGGGAGCTGACCTGGCTGAATACCGGGGAGGGAAGGATAGAAGATGCTGACAGGCTTTATGCGGAAAATCAGACAGTCAGCTGTATGGTTCCGGGAGATGTACATATTGCGCTGACGGATGCCGGAGTGATTCGGGACCCCTTAAAGGATAAGAACAGCACAGAGTGCAGGTGGATGGAGGAAAAAGAATTCTGGTACAGAAAGTCCTTTTTCATTGAGAAGGACTTTTTGCAGGATTATACGGAGCTTATATTTGAAGGTCTTGATCTGACAGCCGATATCTGGCTGAACGGTATATATATCGGCAGTCATAATAATGCTTTCATTTCGAAGGTGATAGATGTTTCTTCGTGTATCAGAGCAGGAGAGAATCTGCTCATTGTAAGAATTGATGACGGCGTTCACGGTGTTAAGGAAAAACCGGTCGATTTTATGGAACGCTCATGGAACAATGATCAGCCCTACAGGGCATGGATGAGGAAGCCCCAGTTCGTCTACGGCTGGGACTGGACAATATGGCTTCCTACCTGCGGAATCTGGAAAGAGGTATATATAAACAGCTTTGCAAGGGGCGCAATCAGAGATGTTTATGTTAAGAATGAGTTTGAGGGCGGCGAAATTACGGGGACAGACAATGTGACACTTAATGTTTCCGTAGATTTAGCGTGCTTTTGTCCGGGAGAATATGTACTGAAATGTGAGATATCCGGTGATGAGCGCTATGATAATGCAGAAGTGGCATTATGCTCGGGCAGCGAGGAGATAAAGATACAGAAAGCAGATTTGTCCGGGAAGCTTAGCCGCAGCCTGAGGTTTACCATGGAGAAGCCCAAGCTCTGGTGGCCTAACGGTGCAGGAAAGCAGTATTTATATCGTGTTAAGGTGACGCTGGAGGATAAGGAAGGTAACAAGATTCACAGCAGTGTTCATAAGCACGGAATCAGGAGCGTACGGATTGAAGAGAAGGTATTGGATGAGCATTCAAAGAGCTTTACCTTTGTAATCAATGATTGTCCGATATTTGCAAAGGGCGCAAATCATGTTCCGGCGGATTGCTTCCCGGGGCGTATTACCGATGAAAAAAACAGGGCATTATTAACTGCTGCGGCAGAAGCCCACATGAATATGATTCGTGTATGGGGCGGCGGAATTTACGAAAGCCGCGGCTTTATGGAGACCTGTGATGAGCTGGGACTTATGGTATGGCATGATTTTTTGTTTGCCTGCGCATATTATCCCGATCATGTACCGGAGTTCTATGAAGAAATTCGAAAAGAGGCTGCGGAAGCAATCAAAAGGCTTCGAAAGCATGCAAGTCTGGTAGGCTGGTCGGGAAACAATGAAATTCAGGAGATGTATGAGTCTCTCAGAAAAAGTGATAAGTCGTTTCCGTGGTACGGCGGTCGTCTGTATGAGGAGCTGCTTCCGGGACTTGTAAGGGAGCTCTGTCCGGACCGTATTTACAGGGAAAGCAGTCCCTTCGGAGGAGATGAGCCCACAAGCTATGATGAGGGAGACCAGCATACCTGGCATTTCACCCACAGACCCGGATGGGAGCATTATCTGGACCTTTGGCGGTTTACGGATTTTGATTTCAAATTCCTGAGTGAGTTTGGCATTATTGGTGCCATGAATATAGAATCGGCAAGGAAGTGTATCAGAGAGGAGGCGCTTGATCCCGACTCGGAAGAGTGGCTGCATCATACTAACAGCAGCAGTGAGCATCAGCTGCTTAATATCTTCGTTAAGAAGTACTTTGATACCGACGTGAAGCTGAATTTGCAGGACTATATTCTGAGAAGTCAGGTGATTCAGGCGGAAATGATGCGTCATGTTTATGATGAGCTCAGGAGCAGAAAATTCCGGTGCTCGGGGCTTCTTTTGTGGACCCTGAGCGATTCCTACGGCATAAATAACTGGTCAGTAATTGATTATTACCTTGGAAAGAGACCGGTATATTATTATCTTAAAAGGTCGATGGCGCCTGTGAATATAGCCTTTAGGGGATATGAGGTACAGAGCTTTGACGGCATGCAGGGGTATAATGATTATTACAGCGGAAATACAATGCCTGTTGAAATTTTACTCTGCAATGATACACAGGAGGAAAAAAAGCTTTGTCTCGACTATCAGATACTCACCTTTTCGGGAGAAGAGCTAAAGTGCGGACAGGCAGTAAAGACTCTGGCGGCAAATGCCGTGGAGAAATTTGCAGAGGCAGAGCTTTCGGACATTACGGATAATTTCTGTCCGGAGGAAACAGTTTTATATGCGAAGGCTTCCTGTGAAGGTCAGGTGTGCAATGAGAACAGGTATTTCTTTGCCCCGTATAAAAAACTGCATTTACGGGCTGCAGACATAAAGTACCGCAGAAGGCAGATTTCGGAGGAGAAAACAGAAATTACTTTTATCTCGGATACCTTTGTATGGATGCTGCATCTTGCGGATGAGGAGGGCATTACTTTTTCTGATAATGATTTTGATTTGTTTGCAGGGAAGGAAAAGGTAATTGTCGCGGAAGGAGTGCGAAGCAGTACCTATGTTCCGCAGATATTTGCAATAAATCCCGGTATTAGGGTGACAGAGCTTGTATAAAATGCGACCGGGCCGGTATAAATGTGTTGACAAATAAAATAAAGTGTTGTAACATAACGGTGTTATCTGATAACACCGTTATGTAAATTGAGGAGATAATGAAGCAGGACAAAGAGACAAAAAATAAATTGCTTGCCAGTGCAAGAACGGAGTTTCAGGAAAAAGGCTATGCTAATGCGTCCCTTAGAAATATATGCAGGAATGCAGGTGTGACAACGGGAGCGTTGTATTTCTTTTTTAAAGACAAAGCCGATTTGTATGACAGTCTGGTAAAGGATATTGTAAGTACAATATTTGCAGTTATGCACGGACATTTTGCAGGAGAGAGCGAGCAGGCCGAGGCGGGAGCACTGGGGCATTTGGATGAGGTTGATGCTTTACGGCATTTTGAAGACACCGAGAAGGTCATTCATCTTATGTATGAGCATAGGGATGATGTACTGATGCTGCTTACAAAAAGTCAGGGTTCGTCTTACGAAGGCGTGCTTGACAGCTTTATTGAGACTGCGGAAAAGCACAATAAAGCTATGGCGCGGCAGATGGAAATGGCGAATCCCGGAAAAAGAATTGATGACGGGCTGATACACTGGCTGACGCATCAGCAGATAGAAGCCTTTGTATATATGATAACGCATATAGAAGATGAACGGCAGGCCATGGTATTTATGAAGCAGAGCATAGCGTTTATGCTGGCAGGCTGGTATGGATTATTTAACGGCTGATTGGGACCGGACTTTTGTTTGGTCCTAAAAACATAACATTTACATAACAGTGTTATGTAAATTAAAAGTCAGCAGAAGCTGATTTATGATATAGCACAATAATCAGAAAGGAAGCGGAGTATGTATTTACAGGTAAAGGATTTAAAGAAAAGCTACGGAGAAGGCGGAAGCTATATTCAGGTATTAAAGGGTGTAAGCACCGGTATTGAGCAGGGAGAGATGTGTGTTATACAGGGAACCAGCGGCTCGGGAAAGTCAACCCTGCTTAACTGTATCGGAGGACTTGATTTGGCGGATTCGGGAAGCATAGTTGTTGATGGTGTGGAAATAGTGGGTATGAAACAGAATCAGCTTTCGGATTACAGACGGGATAAGCTGGGCTTTATATTCCAGTTTTATAATCTGGTTCCGAATCTTACGGTTCGTGAAAACATACAGGTGTGTGAGTATCTTACGAAAGAACCGCTTGATATGGATGAGCTTTTGGAAACGCTTGGACTTACCGAGCATCAGAATAAGCTTCCTTCACAGCTTTCCGGCGGGCAGCAGCAAAGATGTGCCATTGCAAGGGCTCTGATAAAGAATCCCAAGCTTCTGCTTTGCGATGAACCTACCGGAGCACTGGATTCAAAGACTTCAAGAGATATATTGGTGCTTCTTGAAAGAGTCAATGAGAAGTACGGAACAACCATGCTGATTGTAACGCATAATAATTCGATTAAGAATATGGTACACAGGGTAATCCGTATTAAGGACGGCATGATAAGCAGTGAATATACGAACGAGACAAGAATACCGGCAAACGAACTGGAGGACTTATAGTGCGAAAAAGTATTAAAATGCAGAAGGTTTTAAGAAAGAGAATTTTTAGGGATTTAAGGGCAAATCTGTTCAGGTATCTGGCGCTGGGAGCTATTATTGTGCTTTGCATGTATCTTATTATTTCGCTGATCGGAACGGCAGAAACCATGATTCGGGGCTCTGAGCTTCTGGGGGAGGAAAACAAGGTCGAGAGCGGACAGTTTATTATGTTTCTTCCTTTAACGGAGCAGGAGAAGAGCGGAATATCAGATAAGGGCGTAAGGCTGGAGGAGCATTTTTACCTTGATTTTGCCTTGGAGAATGAAAGTACTTTAAGAGTATTTAAAAACAGAGAGAGCATTGACCTTTATATTGCGGTAGAGGGACGAAGAGCCGAAAGTGATACGGAGGTTGCGCTGGAGCGCCGATACTGTGACGAACGCGGTATTAATATAGGTGATGCTGTTGTAATAGGCGGAAAGACACTTGAGGTAGTCGGAATAGGCTGTACACCGGACTATGATGCGCCGCTTAAAGAGTTTACGGATGCAAGTGTGGACAGTCTGCAGTTTGGAACTGCGTTTGTTACAGACAGCATGTATGAAGTTCTTCTTTCAGAGAAAAACAGTGTGAAGGCAGAAGAATATGTATATGCTTACATATTAAATGATGCCGTAACGGATGATGAATTAAGAGATATGCTGGATGATATCCTAAGCTCTGCGAATGAGGCGGGAATCGCGTCAAACGGTCTGAAATCCATGGTAAAGGCAGAGGATAATCCGAGAATAAAGGCGGCGGCAAATGACCAGATTATTAACAAAACGGTCGGAATAATGGCCGGAGTAATTGTAATCGTGCTGTTTGCTTATGTAATCTCCGTATTTGTCGTATACGGAATAGAAAAAGAAATTACAACCATAGGTGCACTTTATTCTCTGGGAGTAAAGAGGAAGGAATTAATTAAGCATTACCTTTGTCTGCCGGTGGCGGTGACATTTGTCGCGGGTGTTGCGGGAAGTGTGCTCGGCTTTTTTGCAATAGGCGGCAGTACCATTGCCGGAAGCTGCTACGATTATTTCTCAATACCGGATATAGAACCCATATTGCCGTCATATCTTCTGGTGTACGGCCTGGTTATGCCTCCGGTTATGGCAGCAGCGGTTAATTATTTTGTTATTAAGAGTAAGCTTAGCAGGCCGGCACTTGCCATGCTTCGCAATGAGAAAAAAATCAAAAAGACAAGGCATGTGAAGCTTGGCAGGCTGGGATTTGTCGGGACCTTCAGGGTTCGTCAGATGATGAGAGAGGCGAGAACCTCCCTGACAGTATTGGGCGGCATGTTTGTATCACTTTTGATTCTGATGCTCGGACTGAATTGCTATGTGATGTGTAATAACATCAGTGTAAAGAATAAGGCAGATACGAAATTTGAATATATGTATATATTGAAGTATCCGGAAGAAACTGTTCCGGAAGGCGGATATGAAGCACTTTCTAAAATGGTAAAAAGGGAAAATCTGGGATATAAGCTTGATGTTACAATTCTCGGAATTACAAATGATAATCCTTTTTTTGATGCCGCGCTTACAGAAAGCAAAAGCGAAATCGTAATATCATCAGCTATGGCGCAGAAGTATGCTTTGGAGAAGGGCGATGTGTTTACCGTTTTTGATGAAGAAGAAAAAATGTATTACGCATTTGAGGTCGGGGATATAGAAGAGTATTCCGCGGGTCTGTACATATTCATGGATATAGATATGATGCGCGATATGTTTGGTAAGAGCGATGATTACTATAATATGGTGTTTTCATCTGAGAAGCTCGATATAGAGTCCGAACGTATATACGGAGTTACTACAAAAAAGGATATTGAAAAGTCAGCGGATGTGTTTATTGCACAGATGCAGGGCATGATTAACATGCTGACTATTTTTTCCGTAGTTATTTTTGCCATGGTCATGTATCTTATGACGAAGGTTATGATAGACCGCTCTGCCTTTAATATTTCCATGGTTAAGGTGTTCGGGTACAGAACCGGAGAGATAAAGAAATTATACCTTAACGGTAATTTTTATGTGGTGGCAGTGGGTGCACTCATTTGTATTCCGCTTGCAAAAAAGGTTATGGATATGCTGTATCCGGCAATGGTCGCAAATGTCGGCTGCGCAATGGATATAGAGTTTTCGGCAGGTCTGTACGGCATAATATATGCGGGAGTGATAGTTGTTTATCTTGTGATTAATCAGCTTCTGACAGGCAGACTTAATAAAGTTAAGCTGGCAGAGGTATTAAAAAACAGAGAGTAAAAAGATAAAGGTGTCTCAAAACGGCGATATGCAATCGGGGTTTTTCAGACACCTTTTGTTTGTTTAAATATTAAGATAAGCCAAAGTATCAGATTTTATCAAGAGCCTGCTTAAGGTCTGCAATAATGTCGTCAATGTTTTCAATACCGACCGAAAGTCTGATAAGATCGGGCTCAACGCCGCTTTCACGAAGCTGCTCGTCCGTAAGCTGACGATGTGTATGGCTGGCGGGATGTAAAAGACAGGTCTTACTGTCCGCAACGTGAGTTGCAATGGCTGCAAGCTCAAGGCTGTCCATAAATTTGATTGCCTTGTCGCGTCCGCCCTTAACTGCAAATGCGATTACACCGCAGGTTCCGTTTGGCATATACTTCTCTGCGAGCGCATGATAACGGTCCTCTTCAAGTCCTGCAAAATGAACCCATGCAACCTTTTCGTGGCTGCTGAGGAAACGGGCAGCGGCAAGAGCATTTTCACAATGTCTCTGCATACGAAGATGGAGGGTTTCAAGTCCGAGATTAAGATAAAAAGCATTCTGGGGAGACTGTATGGAACCGAAATCTCTCATAAGCTGTGATGTGGCTTTTGTAATGTAGGCAGCTTTTCCGAATTTCTCGGCATATACAATACCGTGATATGATTCATCGGGAGTTGTGAGTCCGGGGAATTTATCTGCATGTGCAAGCCAGTCAAAATTACCGCTGTCAACTATGCATCCGCCGACTCCGACTGCGTGACCGTCCATGTACTTTGTGGTGGAGTGGGTAACAATATCAGCACCCCATTCAAAAGGACGGCAGTTAACCGGTGTGGCAAATGTATTATCAATAATAAGCGGAACGCCGTTATTATGTGCTACGCGGGCAAATTTCTCAATGTCAAGAACCATAACCGTAGGATTGGTAATTGTTTCGGCAAAAAGAGCCTTTGTATTGGGACGGAAATAGGAATTAAGTTCCTCTTCCGAAATATTCTGGTCAACGAAGGTGCATTCGATTCCCATTTTCTTCATGGTTACACCAAAAAGGTTATAGGTTCCGCCATAAATTGAGGATGAAGCAATGAAATGGTCGCCTGCTTCACAAATATTGAATACTGCGTAGAAATTGGCAGCCTGTCCGGAAGAAGTGAGCATTGCTGCAACACCGCCCTCAAGATCGCGGATTTTCTCGGCAGTGTAATCGTTTGTCGGATTCTGAAGACGAGTATAGAAATAGCCTGAAGCCTCAAGGTCAAACAGCTTTCCCATGGCGTCGCTGTCATCGTATTTGAAGGTAGTACTCTGATATACGGGGAGCTGTCTGGGCTCACCCTGACCGGGAATCCAGCCGGACTGAAGACATTTTGTTTCAACTGATTTTGACATGGTAATCTTTCCCCCTTTTTCAATTATTGTTCTGTATTATACTATTATGTTATTGAGTTTACAACTTTTTTCTGAGAAAGAATTTGTCGATTTGAAACTTAACAAAATACATAATTTGAAAAAAATGTAGAAAGTTATTTCAGATTACTGTATAATGAATTGTAATAAGTTCAATGTCGGGAGCAAAAAAAAGAGAAATAGTTCTGAACGATGAAGTTTGAGCTGTTATTATCCGATATTTACTCTAACGATTAGGTTGTGGGAAGGTCACTAATAACAACCCCTCGTGTGACATGAAAATTACTTTTATGAATTTCCTGTACGAATTTCCGCATTATGCTTCGGAATATAGATTACTGTATGAAAGGCGTGATTCAGATTTGCAAAAAATAAAGCGTGTACCGGTAAGCGAATTGAATAGTAGCATGGTTGCAGCAAGCGACGTTTATGGTCACGGTAGTCTGTTACTTTCCGAGGGCGGACATTTTTCCGAGGAAATAATTAAGCGGCTTCCGATGCATGGGGTTTATTTTGTTGCGGTATATGTAAATGAAAGCAATCATGAGAGATTCGAAAATACTGTATTTGATGATAAACTTCCGAAGCAGAATATTCGGCGGACAATTCAGTCAATCAGGCAGGGCGCATTTTTCAAGGAATTTTCGTCTGATTTTGCAGAGGCTACGGATGAGTTCCAAAGTGAGCTTGTACAGATAGTTGATAACGGAGGTAAGGTTAATACCGAAAAGCTGCTGACCGTCGTTAATTCGTTGATTGACAAGGTTGAATCTCCCTGGCATATGCTTGATATGCTTCATTGTCTGCGTGATTATGATGATTTGACCTTTGCACATTCGATAAATGTAAGTATTATTGCATCAATCGGGGCGAAATGGTGCCGCTTCAGTCCGGAGGAAATTAAAATAGTTAAAATTGCCGGAGTTCTGCACGATATCGGAAAAATCAGAATTGATAAAGATATCCTGAAAAAGCCGTCAAAGCTTACAAAGGATGAGTACAATGAAATAAGAAAGCATACGGTTAAGGGCTACAGGATTATTGAAAATCAGGATATTGATGAGCGCATAAAGCTTGCGGTTCTGCAGCATCATGAAAAGGTTGACGGAAGCGGATATCCTCTTGGACTTATGGGTGAAAGAATCTGTAAGATTGCAAAGATAATTACGATTGCGGATGTTTACGACGCCATGACATCAAAAAGGTGTTATCGTGATTCCTTATGTCCGTTTGAGGTAATAACCGTAATGAGCAGGGAGGCATATACAAAATACGATTATTGTATGATAAATAAATTCCTGTTTAATATCGCGTCGGCATACCTGAACAGGACGGTGATGCTTTCAAACGGTAAAATGGGAGAAATTTTATACATAAATGAGTATGATGTTGCAAGACCGATTGTCCTTACCGATTCGGGCTATGTTGATCTTTATGCCGAAAAGGATATCAGGATACTTTCAGTATTGTAAAATTAGTCGGATTTAATAAAAAGAGGGTGTCCCCTTTGGGATTACCCTCTTTTATATATGTCTGTTTGCTTTATTCATCAGGACTTTTATGCTGAATGCGTGCCTTGCCGACTATCTTTTCAGCGGTATTGTCCTTTGAGTGAACCGTAACACTTTCAATAACGGTTGTGTACGGGATACGGTTACCGTTTACATTATAGTAGTAGTCGATTATAAGGGGCTCGGAAAAATCACCTCTAATGAATGCCAGTGCTGTGTCCGTATATTCGGGAGTGACTATCTCACCGCATCTGATACGTGCCGTAAAATCGTTTACAACCTGAGGAATGTCTCGGGATATTGTTGCATCAAAGGGCGAGCCGAATATGAGGCACCGGTCTTCGCGGATATCATATTCAAAAATAATATCCTTTGAATTCTTCATTGCAAGTCTGTAACGCTCGCGCTCGTTTTCAAGTAACAGCTGAAGCTGCTTGGAGCGTGTACAGTTGCGGAATTCAATCTGAATTATATCCTGACCGTCACTGCTCTTGGTTCTTCTTATAAAGGAATGAATCCATATAATTTCATTATGTGAATTGTATATTCTGTGCTCATAGTAGACTCCGGCACCGTAAAGTACAAGACTGCCAAGATGCGAGCGAATCAGGGAAATGTCCTCCTCGTAGTTTACTGCCAGAAGACTTGTGCCGTAACGGCGGATGAAAGACTCCCTGGTATAGCCCATTATTTTGTATGCCGACTGATTGGCACGGACAATAGTCATGAGTGGGTCATTCAGTATCTGAAATATACCGGTTTCCATTGTATCATAAATACGCTGCAGGGTGACCGCCTGCTTTTCATACATTCGTTCAACCGTATAGCTTGCAGTGATATCCTTCATCAATATGCCGCATGTGGTGTCAGCTATTTTATATACATGAAAATGTATGTATTTGTTAATTATAGGGCTGTAGGAGGAGTGCTCCTTCGGCAAATCCGTAAATACGGCTTCTTCACATAAGTCGAGAAGTACCCGGTCCTGTTTGGGGTACAGGTCAAAGAAGTAATTATTGACCAAAGCTTCCGCATCTGCTGCGAGAAGTTCTGCGGCAGCAGGATTGAGGTACTCAACCAGCAAATCATCGACCGAACCGTCACTGTGCTGTATAAGGCGCACCATAACAAAGCCGATAGGAAGCTTATCGAAAATACGGGTATTATTATCCTGACCGTGATTGTCATTTGTCATATTTATCCCCATTCCGAAGCGTAGCGTAAGAATACATCTTTTGTATCGGGGCCCGGTTGTGACGCTTCTGCACAAACAGCCTGTATCATTCGTGAAAACGATACTCCGTTAATAAATTATATAACGAATAGTGGTAAAACTCAAGCATATTGTGAACAAACGATGAAATTAACGCGTTTTTTATCACGAAGTTTGAATATCACGTATTGTTGTGCGGCAATGCAAAATGAAGGACTGCTGCTTTTTATATTTACAGACGGCAAATAAAAAAGTAGAGAATAAGACATATAATACTGCTGAGCAGCTTTCCGAGCAAGTAATGAGAAAAGGATATATCGGAGCCTGAAAGCTGGCTTTTTGTCTGCATGGCTCCCGATAAGCCTCCGAATGCGGTGAGGGCGAGAATAAATCCGAAAACTGTTTCGGATGAAAACACGGAGCCTGGGATTCCTATGTGACTGCCAAGCTGAGAAATACCGGTTGTTATTTCCAAAATGCATGACAGTATGGCGGCCGGCTCTCCCCGGAGCGGGAGGCTTCCTATAAAGACCGAGGCAATAGAAAAGAGAATACAATAGCCGCCGATTTTTACCATGCTTTCAAAGCCTGACATGATTGCGGAATCGATACATTCAGATAAAGGAAGCGCTGAGGGCGCAGGCGCAAAATCCGGTGGTGAGGCATTTTCATGTCCGGCGGAGGGGAAAATGATTCTGCGTATAATAAGTGCCGAAATGACCGAGGAGGTAAGAATTATTACCGGGGCAGCAGCAGGCGGCAGGAGAAAAATGTTTGAGGCGCCTGTATCCGATAAGGCTTTTGTATTGATGCAGCTGTATATATATCCAGTGATAAAGGCAATACTGGGATTGTTAAAGGCAATGGCGAGAAAGGTTCCTTCGGCACGGCTTATATGACCGGAGGAATTCAGCGTAGAAACAATTCCTGCGGATACAGGCATGCCGGAAACAAGTCCCATGACGGCAGGGAAGCAGCCATCGCGGGATATGCCGAGGCATTTTCCGAATACGGGATATATGAAACGGGTAATACTCCGGTGAAGATTAAGGCGCAGCAGAATTCCGGAAACAATAATAAAAGGAAGAAGTACCGGTAAAAGCGTATTGTACCAGAGGAGCAGTCCGCGCTGTGCTCCTGATACGGTAAGGGTCGGAAAAGCCAGCATAAGTATAAAGCTACCGGTTCCGGCTATAACCGGCATGAGCTTGGAAATGCGATTGTTCAATTTGACCTCCGGGAGCAGTGTAAGAGATATATACAAGTTTATGTTGAGGCGGGCATAAAATGTCCGGAAAAAATCTGTTTAATAATTGCGTGAAAAGAGTATTGACAAAGAGATATTAAAGTGCTATTTTATACGAAGAAGATGTTAGCACTCCTTGAAGTCGAGTGCTAATAACAAAAAAGGAGGTGCCGGTCTTTTGAAGGATGAGTGGGTTTACGAGGGTAAGGCAGCGCAGGATGTGAAGCTTGATGAAAGAAAGCACAAGATACTGCAGGCTATAATCAGAAATTATCTTGAGACCGGTGAGCCGGTGGGTTCAAGAACAATTTCAAAATATACCGATCTCAATCTGAGCTCTGCAACGATACGTAACGAAATGGCGGACTTAGAGGAGCTGGGATTTATTGTTCAGCCTCATACTTCAGCCGGAAGAATTCCTTCCGATAAGGGCTACAGGCTTTATGTTGACACCATGATGCAGGAAAAGGTTGAGGAAGTCAACAACATGAAGGAAATGCTGATTGAGAAGGCGGATAAGATAGAGAACCTTCTTAAGCAGGTTGCAAAGCTCCTTGCCGTGAATACAAATTATGCCACCATGGTTACGACACCTAAGTACCGCAGCCGTAAGGTTAAGTTCATACAGCTTACGGAGGTTGATGCGGAGCAGGTGCTTGCGGTGATAGTGCTTGAAGGTAATATAGTAAAGAATAAGCTGATAGTTACGGATGAGTATGTTGATAAGGAAGTAGTTCTTAAGCTTAATCTGATTCTTAATTCCTTCCTTCAGGGACTTGACCTTGAAGAGATAAATATAGGCATAATACAAAAGCTGAAGGAGCAGGCGGCTGAGCATACGGGGCTGGTTGAGAGTATTCTTGATGCGATTGCGACGTCTATGTCGGAGGAAGGAAACATTCAGGTATATACAAGCGGAGCCACCAATATTCTTAAGTATCCCGAGCTTAGTGATACGGAGCGTGCGAGCGAGCTTTTGTATACGCTTGAGGAAAAGGAACAGCTTACCGAATTTGTTGAGAACAATCAGAACATAATAGAGAAAAAGGGCGGGATTCAGGTATATATCGGTGATGAGACCCCGATTGAATCGATGAAGAACTGCTCGGTTGTTACTGCAACTTACGAGATTGAAGACGGTGTTTTCGGTAAGGTCGGCATCATAGGACCGAAGAGAATGGATTATGAAAAGGTTGTCGGAACGCTGCAAACGCTTATGACGCAGCTTGATGATATATTTAAAAATAAATAGCGGTAGAGAGCTATAAAAGGAGGAACAATGTCTGATAAGTCAGAAGAGCTTGTAAAGGATGCCATAAAGAAGGCAGCTGAGGAAGAGCTTAAAAGGAAGAAAGCGGCAAAGGACACCACAGAGGCCGAAGAAGCTGCGGAAGAAAAGGCGGATGAGACCGCGGATACAGAGGCTGCTGAGCCGGCAAACGAGGAATGTGCAGATTGCGGTGAGGCAGAGGATGAAGAGAATGCAGAGGACGGAACAAAAAAGAAAAAGTCATCCGTGTTCTGGAAAAAGGATAAGAAGGATAAGAAAGACGAGCAGATAGCTGAGCTTAATGATAAGCTTTTAAGAAATCTTGCGGAGTTTGACAATTTCAGAAAGCGCACCGAGCGTGAAAAGGCTCAGATGTTTGAAATAGGAGCAAAGAGTATTGTTGAAAAGATTCTCCCCGTGCTGGACAGCTTTGAGTACGGTCTTGCGGGACTCAGCGAGGAAGAAAAGGCCGGCGGTGTAGGTCAGGGCATGGAGAAAATATATAGGCAGCTTATGACAACACTTGAAGAAGCGGGTGTTAAGGTGATAGAAGCTGAAGGTAAGGAATTTGATCCTAATTTCCACAATGCGGTTATGCATGAGGATAATGAGGAACTGGGTGAGAATGTTGTTTCCCAGGAGCTTCAGAAGGGCTATATGTACAGGGACAGCGTTGTAAGACACAGCATGGTAAAGGTTGCAAATTAATTTTAATAAATAATATACCGCTTAGCGGATTGCCATAGGGCAGAATGGAGGAAATTATGAGTAAGATTATAGGTATCGACTTAGGTACAACAAATTCATGTGTAGCAGTTATGGAAGGCGGAAAGCCTGTAGTTATCGCTAATGCAGAGGGTTCAAGAACAACCCCTTCCGTAGTCGGTTTTGCGAAGAACGGTGAGAGACTTGTCGGAGATCCCGCAAAGCGTCAGGCGGTTACAAACTCAGATAAGACCGTTGCATCAATAAAGAGACATATGGGCACTGACTACAAGGTAACAATTGATGATAAGAAGTATTCTCCTCAGGAGATTTCAGCCATGGTTCTTCAGAAGCTCAAGGCTGATGCAGAGGCATATCTCGGCGAGAAGGTGACAGAGGCTGTTATTACGGTTCCTGCATATTTTAACGATTCACAGAGACAGGCAACAAAGGATGCCGGAAGAATCGCAGGTCTTGACGTAAAGAGAATTATCAACGAGCCTACAGCGGCTGCACTTGCTTATGGTCTTGATAACGGTGAAGAGCAGAAGATTATGGTATATGACCTTGGCGGCGGTACATTTGATGTTTCAATCATTGAAATCGCAGACGGTGTTATCGAGGTTCTTGCAACAGCAGGTGACAACAGACTCGGCGGTGATGACTTTGACGAGAGAGTTACCCGTTATATGATTGATGAATTCAAGAAGCAGGAGGGCGTTGACCTTTCACTTGATAAGATGGCTCTTCAGAGACTCAGAGAAGCAGCTGAGAAGGCAAAGAAGGAGCTTTCAACACAGACAACAACCAATATTAACCTTCCTTTCATCACAGCAACGGCTGAGGGTCCCAAGCACTTTGACATGAACCTTACAAGAGCTAAGTTTGAGGAGCTTATCAGTGACCTTGTGGAAAGAACGGTAAGACCCGTAAACAGCGCATTAAGCGATGCCGGTATCAGACCTTCAGAGCTGACAAAGGTTCTTCTTGTAGGCGGTTCTACACGTGTTCCTGCAGTTCAGGATAAGGTTAAGCAGTTAACAGGACATGAGCCTTCAAAGGCACTTAACCCTGATGAGTGTGTTGCACTCGGTGCTTCGGTTCAGGGCGGTAAGCTTGCAGGTGATTCAGGAGTGGGCGATATCCAGCTGCTCGACGTAACACCTCTTACACTTGCTATTGAGACACTCGGTGGAGTTGCAACTCCCATTATTAAGAGAAATACAACTATTCCTACACGCGGAAGTCAGGTATTCTCAACCGCAGAGGATAATCAGAGTGCTGTTGACATCAGGGTTGTACAGGGTGAAAGACAGTTCGCTAAGGATAATAAGCTTCTCGGACAGTTCAGACTTGACGGAATTCTTCCTGCAAGACGCGGTGTTCCGCAGATTGAGGTTATCTTTGATATCGATGCCAACGGTATTGTTAATGTTTCTGCAAAGGATAAGGGAACAGGCAGAGAGCAGCACATTACCATTACATCAGGTACAACGATGAGTGAGTCCGATATCGAGAAGGCAGTTAAGGAAGCTGCTGAGTATGAGGCTCAGGATAAGAAGAGAAAGGAAGCTGTTGATACAAGAAATGAAGCTGATTCAATGGTATTCCAGACAGAGAAGGCATTAAGTGAGGTTGGCGATAAGCTGAGCGCTTCTGATAAGGAAGCTGTTGAGGCAGACCTTGCAAGACTTAAGGAGCTTGTTGAGAAGAGTAATCCCGAGGCTATGTCAGACGGTGAGGTTGAAGACCTTAAGGCAGCTAAGGAGAAGCTTATGACAGATTCTCAGGCTTTGTTCCAGAAGGTTTATGAGCAGGCTCAGGCAGCCGGTGCAGCAGGTCCGGATATGGGTGCGGGAGCAGGTCCCGATGCCGGTGCCGGTTATCAGCAGGGCGGAAACAATGACGATGTTGTTGATGCCGATTACAAAGAAGTATAATTGATTAAGGGGCGGTTGCACCGCCCCTATTCGTGAGGATAAGGGTATGGCAGATAAAAGAGATTATTATGAGGTGCTGGGAGTTTCCAAAACAGCAACCCCTGATGAAATTAAAAAGGCATACAGAAGCCTGGGAAAGAAATATCATCCCGATGTTAATCCCGGAGACAAAGAGGCTGAGGAAAAGTTTAAAGAGCTTGGAGAGGCTTATGCTGTGCTGAGCGACCCGGATAAGAAAAGACAGTATGACCAGTTCGGTCATGCGGCTTTTGAAAACGGCGGCATGGGCGGAGCCGGAGGCTTTGATTTCAGCGGAATGGATTTTGGCGATTTGTTCGGTGATTTGTTCGGCGGAATTTTCGGCGGCGGAAGCAGAAGGGCTAATAACGGTCCGGCAAAGGGCGCTAATTTAAGAACCGGAATAAGAATCAGCTTTGAGGATGCCATGACGGGTGTTGAGAAGGAGCTCGAGCTGAATCTTAAGGACGAATGTGAGAGCTGCAAGGGCACGGGTGCTAAGGCGGGTACAACGCCCGAGACCTGTTCAAAGTGCGGCGGTAAGGGTCAGGTTGCCTATACACAGCAAAGTCTGTTCGGAATGACGAGGAGTATTCAGGCCTGTCCGGATTGTCGCGGAACAGGTAAGCTGATTAAGGATAAGTGTCCGGATTGCTACGGAAGCGGCTATATTACCCGAAAGAAGAAAATTCAGGTTTCTGTTCCGGCAGGTATTGATGACGGACAGAGTATCAGGATATCAGGGAAGGGCGAGCCGGGAACGAACGGTGGTCCCAGAGGAGATTTGCTTGTAGAGGTTTCGGTAAGCAGACATCCTGTATTCCAGCGCCGTGATTATGATATATATTCAACCGCTCATATGAGCTTTGCTCAGGCAGCACTGGGCGGAGATGTAAGAATAGCAACCATTGACGGTGATGTACTTTATGAGGTTAAGCCCGGCACGCAGACAGATACCAGAATACGTCTCCGCGGTAAGGGTGTACCGTCATTAAGAGATAAGAAGGTAAGGGGCGACCATTATGTAACACTGGTTGTTCAGGTGCCTACAAAGCTGAATTCGGAACAGAAGGAGCTTTTGAAGAAGTATGATGATGCCGTTAACGGCAGAACTCCCGAGGATGGAGAGACAAAGAAAAAGAAGTTCTGGGGAAAATAGATTACAGAGTCAGAGAAAGCAGGGACTGCCGCTGATAAGCGGCGGTCCCTATCTTGGTTAATTAGTCCCCTTGCGGCGTTTCTCACGAAGACTGTCGCCGGCCTTCGGAAGGTCGCTGATGTTGATTGTGTCGGGACGGAATTCGTACATTTCCTGATAGGCTTCAACCTCTTCCTCGGTTAAGGGTGCTGCGGGAATAAGTCCGGTAAAGTCTGTTGCGCTTGAAATGACCATATCGGGTTTATCGTTAAAGGGAGTCACTTTTTTATTTTTTGACATAATATCCTCCATATTTTTCGATTTTTAATTTTCTCTATTATTTTTTCCGATTGCAGTAATTTTATTGCCTGCAGGCGAAGATAAAGCTATAATAATTATTGGTTAAAGTCTGGATGTTATTTCAATTTTTTTGAAAGGGGGTTTTTCTGAAAGCATGAATAATAATGAAGGAAAAGCTCTCTGTATGGGTCTTTTGGCGCATGTTGATGCGGGAAAGACAACCTTGTCCGAGGCGATTTTATATTGCAGCGGTTCGATAAGGAAGCTGGGCAGGGTTGATAAAAAGGATGCATTCCTTGACAGCTTTGAGCTTGAGCGTGAACGCGGAATTACTATATTTTCAAAACAGGCGATATTCAGGCAGGGCGATTTATCGGTCACGCTTTTAGATACTCCCGGGCATGTTGATTTCTCGGCAGAGATGGAGCGCTGCCTTGGCGTTTTGGATACTGCGGTGCTTGTAATTAGCGGAACAGACGGAATACAGGCGCATACCAGAACCCTGATTTCGCTGCTTGAAAGATACAGGGTGCCCACCTTTGTATTCATCAATAAAATGGACCAGCAAAACCGCGGAAGGGAAATGCTTCTCGCAGAGCTTAGGGCATCGCTCGGAGACGGCTGTGTGGATTTATCCGATTATGATTTTGAAAATCCGGACAGTGAGATACTCGAGAATATTGCGCTCTGTGATGAAACTATACTTGAGCAGTATCTTGAGACCGGTACTGCGGACGAGGATCGGATAAGAAAAATCATCGCAAAAAGAAAGCTTTTCCCGTGCTATTTTGGTTCTGCACTCCGGCTGGAGGGGGTTGAGGCTTTTCTCAAGGGTCTTGAGCGCTTGGCGCCGCGCGGAGAATACCGCAATGAGTTTGCGGCGAAGGTATATAAAATAACAAGAGACGAAAAGGGAAACCGTCTGACATGGATGAAGCTTACCGGCGGCAGTCTTCAGATTCGTGACGAGCTTTGCGGTGAAAAGGTGAGTCAGATAAGATTGTATTCGGGAAACAAATATGAAGCGGTCGAGCGGGTTTATGCCGGGGCGGTTTGTGCGGTCACGGGGCTTACGGAAAGTCTTCCCGGAAAGGGGCTTGGAGCAGAGAGTGATATAATATCGCCGTTTCTTGTTCCCGTTCTTACCTACAGGATTATTCTTCCGGAGGGTGTATTGCCGGCGGCAGTGATGCCCGAGCTAAGATGCCTTGAGGAGGAAGAGCCTGAGCTTCATATTATATGGGATGAAAAGCTTAAGGAGCTTCAGGTACAGATAATGGGCGAGGTCCAGCTGGAGATACTGCAGCGGAGACTTGCGGAGCGTTTCGGACTCAATGTTGAATTTGATAAGGGAAGTATTTTATATAAGGAGACAATTGCAGACAGCGTACTGGGAGTCGGTCATTTTGAGCCGCTTAAGCATTATGCCGAGGTCCAGCTTCTGCTTGAGCCGGGAGAACGCGGAAGCGGAATCAGAACCTTTTCGGCATGTGATTCCGATGAGCTTGACATAAACTGGCAGAGGCTTGTGCTTACGCACCTTAATGAGAAGGAGCATAAGGGAGTTCTGACGGGAGCAGGTCTGACGGATGTCAGAATCACGCTGGTTGCGGGAAGGGCACATATTAAGCATACCGAAGGCGGAGACTTCAGGCAGGCAACCTACAGAGCGGTCAGGCAGGGACTTATGAAGGCTGAGTCAAGGCTTCTTGAACCGTACTATGAATTTACGCTTGAGCTTCCGAGGAATCTTGTCGGGCGGGCGATGTCTGATATTGACAGAAAATCCGGGCGGATAACGGCGCAGTATGAAACCGGAATTTCTGCAGCAGGGAATGAAGGCACAAACGGAGCCTTTTTAGCGTCTGACATGGTTGTACTGACGGGACGCGCGCCTGCGGCTACGATGCAGGGCTACAGACAGGAGGTCATTGCATATTCGGGCGGTCTGGGACGACTTGACTGCACTTTCTGGGGCTATGAGGCTGCTCATAATGAAGATGAGATAATTGCAAGCTGCGGCTATAATCCCGACAGTGACCTTGCGAATCCGGCATCCTCCGTATTCTGCTCGCACGGAGCAGGCTTTGTTGTAGAATGGAATGAGGTTGATAACTATAAACATATTGATTTTTCATTTAAGAAGAAGCAGAATACCGCAGTAAATGAGGTCGTCAGGGTTGTTGATGATGAGTGGATGAGTGTCGAAGAGGTCGACTCGATTATTGACAGAACCTTTAATGCCAATAAGCGTACGCAGGCGCAGGTTAACCGTTACAGGAAGCATAAATCGGATTTGCAGCGTGCGCAGGGAAGCGTATACAGGGGACATGAGGCTCCGGCGAACGATGAACGTGAAAAGTATCTGCTGGTTGACGGATATAATATTATTTTTGCGTGGGAGGAGCTTAATGCACTCGCGCAGGACAATATTGACGGCGCAAGAGAAAAGCTGATTGACATTCTCTGCAATTATCAGGCGATGCATGACTATAAGCTGATTGCGGTTTTTGATGCTTACAGGGTTGCGGGACATCCCGAAGAAGCAATACGCTATCATAATATCAATATAGTATATACAAGAGAAGCAGAGACGGCAGATAAATTCATTGAGCGCTTTGCTCATGAGCACGGAAGGAAATATAATGTTACGGTTGCCACCTCGGACGGAATGGAGCAGATAATAATCAGAGGACAGGGCTGCAGGCTTCTTACGGCAAGGGATTTGCATGATGAAGTGTACCGGACCGGTGAGAGGATACGTAGCGAGCTTAATACGAATACAGAAAAGTGTACCGAAAATATCGGTGAGCTGCTGCCCGATGAGATAAAAAGAAAAATGAATACAGATTAATATGTACAGGGGAACCGGGGCATATGCTCCTGTTCTCCTTTTTGCTGCGCATAAGTAATTTTAATATAATCAGCTATTTTGTATGGGAGCCTCCGTATTTTTTCTCAACCCATGAAAGCAGCTTATACAGGGCGGTTGCAATAACACACAGAAGAGCAATGCTCGAAATAACCCAGGAGAGCTTAAATACCTGTGTTCCGTAAATTATGAGATAACCGAGTCCTGCTTTTGCGGCAATAAATTCCGCAATTATTACTCCGACCAGGGAAAGACCGATATTAACCTTCATAAGACTTATTATTGCACCGAGATTTGACGGAAGTATAACACGAAACAAAACATCCCTTTTATTTCCGCGAAGAGTATATATAAGCTTGATTTTCTCGGGGTCAACGCTTCTGAAATTATCGTAAAGCGTGATTATCGTTCCGAAAACGGCAACCGATACGGCAGCTGTAATTATCGTAGTCATATTGCTTCCGAGCCAGACGATGAAAACCGGCGCCAGCGCGGATTTCGGCAGACTGTTTAGTACAACAAGATAAGGGTCGGCAATTTTTGCGACGGTTTCGTTCCACCAGAGAAGTATGGCAGTAAGAATTCCGACAACAATAATTATCGCGAAGCTGACAAAGGTTTCAAAAAGAGTGATTCCGAGATGGAAAAACAGACTGCCGTCGCTTGCAAGCTGCCATATGGTCAGGCATATTTCGGAGGGTGAGCAAAAAACGAAGGAGTTTATAAAGCCGAATCGTGCACCGGCTTCCCAAAGTGCAATTAACACAAGGAATATGAGTATTCTGAAAAAGGTTATGAAATGTCTGCGTCTTTTGTAGGCTTCAAGATACTTAATATGATTAAGACTCGGAGAGGGATTTTTCACATTATCCTCCATTCCGAAGCGTAGCGTAGGAATCCGCACGATAAATTCACGAATGTGATTTCTCGTGTCACACTATCATCTCCTTCCAGATTGCGTTAAAATAGTCAGTAAATTCTTTTGCGCTTCGTGATGCAAGCGGTGTATGGCGATCGGCCGTAAGCTTTATATCAAAAACTGCCTTTACGGTAGAGGGGCGACTGCTGAGTACAAGAACGCGGTCGGCAAAGCTTATGGCCTCCGCAATGTCATGAGTGACGAGAATGGCAGTCTTTTTCTCGCGCCGCAGAATTCCGGCGATATCATCGGCAACGGTGAGCCTTGTCTGGTAATCAAGAGCTGAGAAGGGTTCATCAAGAAGTAAAAGCTCGGGTTCAAGAATAAGAGTACGGATAAGGGCAGCACGTTGACGCATTCCTCCGGAAAGAGAGCCGGGTTTACAGGAGGCGAAGCCGGAAAGACCGTAAAGATCAAGCATTCTGTTTATACGTTCAGTCTGCGCGGGTGAGGTACGGTGCTGGATTTCCAGACCCAGTGATACGTTTTTTTCGGTGGTACGCCAATCAAATAGCTGATCGTGCTGAAGCATATATCCGATATTATCGTTTTTTCTTGTGATGCTTCCGGTATCGGGGCTGAGGAGCCCGCACAGCAGTGAAAGAAGTGTTGATTTACCGCAGCCTGACGGTCCGACAATGGAGAGAAAGCTGCCTTCTTCAACCTCAAAGGATATATCGGATAGGGCGAGAGTTTCGCCCGTCGGTTCGTGATAAGTGTAAGATACCCGGCTGACATCAAGAAAAGCTGACATTGACGTAACCTGACAGATATTTTATAAATTATTATATGAATAATTGCAGTTTTGGCTACCGGAGAGCATGCAAATATAATCCGAGATTGACAATTCGCAAGTCATATATTATAATATTCAGCAGTTGTGTATAAGCCAATGAGTTAATGGCGTGTTTAGGGTTCTTCAGTACTGCGAAAGCTTGATTAGCGCGTCTGAAGGACTTTTTTAATGTACTACTTTATCACATTGACGCAACAAAGGCTGATACGTAACCAAATGTAAATATTTTAAGGAGGAAGTTTATGAAAAAAGTAATATCTTTATTACTTGTTTTATGCATGGTTGTTTCTTTGGCAGCTTGCAGCAGCAAGGAAGAGATTAAGGACGATGCTCCTACACCTACTCCCACAACTGCTCCCGCAAAGACAGATGACAGTGCAAGTTCAAGTGATAAGACAGACGACAATGCCGGCTCAGATACAACAGAGCCCACAGAAGCTCCTGAAGTAGAAGTTTCTTATACTTACAACACAACAATGGGTGCAAGCCCTATTACATGGAACCCTCATGCATGGGAAATGAACAACGAGTCAGATATGATGTCTTACATCGATATGCCTCTCGTTGATACTACCATTGCTGATGACGGTGTAAACTTTGTTTGGGTATATGAAATGGCTGACAACATCACAGACGTAACCGCTACCTTTGCTGATAAGGCTAAGTACGGAATCGCTGATGATGAGACATGGGGAAGAGTATTCCAGATTGACCTCAATCCTAACGCTAAGTGGGATGACGGTACACCGATTAATGCTGATACCTATGTATACTCTATGCAGCAGCTTCTCAATCCCGAGATGAAGAATTACCGCTCAAATACCTATACAGACGGTGAGAGCGCTATCTATAACGGTAAGCTTTACTTCAACAATGATAAGGCAGGAAGCCCTAAGTACGGTTCTGTTGTTTTAGGCTATGATGAGGCAGGAACTCAGATGATCAATCCTGATCTTCAGAGCGAGACCTACTACCTTAACGTTGATGAGGCATGCTACTTCTTTGGCGCAGATACTATTTCAGCTTACATTGCTGCAGGCTATGAATCAGCATATCCTTCATTTGCTGCACTTTCTGCATACGTAGGCGCAGGCTATGTTGAGGTTACCGATGATATCAAGGCTGTTCTTGAGGCACTTGCTCTTGAGTGTGGTGACAGCAACCCTACAGCTTGGATGGAGATGTGTTCAGGCGTTATCGGAACATATGAAGCAATCGATTTCTCAGAGGTTGGTTTAGTAAAGACCGGTGATTACCAGCTCCTTTACATCACTGAGAATCCCCTTGAAATGTTCTATTTCCTTACATCATGTACAAGTAACTGGATTGTAAAGGAAGACCTTTACGAGGCAGGTAAGACAAAGGTTGAGAACCTTGTTACCACCAATTACGGTACAGCAGTTGACAACTACAGTGCTACAGGTCCTTACAAGGTAGTAAGCTTTGAGAAGGATAAGCAGTTCATTCTTGAGCGCAACGAGCACTGGTACGGATGGACTGACGGAAAGCACGAGGGTCAGTACCAGACAACCAGAATCAAGGTTGATATCATTGCAGACCATAACACAGAGCTTCAGCTCTTCAATCAGGGTGCAATCGATGATATCGCTCTTACATCTGATGATATGACAATCTACCGTATGTCTGACAACTTATTAAAGACTGACCAGACATATACCTTCAGATTCATTTTTGCATCTGATATTGAGGCACTTGCTTCACTTGAGCAGTCAGCAAACGACGGTTCAAACAAGAAGATTCTTTCATATGATGATTTCCGTAAGGCAATCTCACTTGCTATGGACAGAACAACTTTAGCAGCTCAGGCTACATCAGGTTACAAGCCTGCATACTATCTGTTCAACTACCTCTACTACTATGATATCGCTAACAATACCGAGTCACAGTACAGAAATACAGACGTTGCTAAGAAGGCAGTTCTTGATCTTTACGGCATCACCTATGGTGAGGGCGGAGATTACGCTACAGTTGATGAAGGCTTTGCAGCTGTAACAGGTTATGATGTTGAGCAGGCAAGAGCGTTATTCCAGAGTGTTTACGAGCAGGCTATCGCTGACGGTAACTACACAGACGGACAGGCTATCAACATTAACTGTATGTGTTCTGCAGCATCAGCTTTAACAGCTGACGATACAAAGCAGCAGGATTTATTAAATCAGTTCGTTGCTGAGGCAACAAAGGGAACAGGCTTAGAAGGCAAGATTACATTCACATTCCAGTGCGGTGCACAGAACAGATACGAAGACGTTGCAAACGGAAGAGTAGAAATGATTCGTGGTGCATGGGGTGGAGCTGCATTCTATCCTTTCTCAACAATCCGTGTTTATACCGAGCCTGATTACATGGGCGGACTTGAAGCTATCCATGAGTCATGCGGTTGGAATCCTTCAGTTGAGACAATTGATGTAACATATGACTTTGACGGTGACGGAACTGCTGAGACTAAGACAGATACATTCCAGAACTGGGCAAAGGCTATCCAGAGCGGTGGCGGTCTTGATGCTGATATCGATTCAAGACTTTACGTTCTTTCAGCTCTTGAGACAGGTGTTATGGAAGCATACCAGTGTATTCCTTTCGCATCTGAGACAATGTGTTCTTTATATTCAAAGCAGATTGAATATGCAACCTACGATTACAACATTATGTATGGTTACGGCGGAATCAGACTTATGACCTATAACTATACAGATGCAGAGTGGGAAGCTTATGTAGCTGAAAAAGGTGGCACACTTAATTACGAATAAGATTTATCCGTTTGTAGTAATATAAGGATGTTACTTGATTGAGAACTTCGGGGGAGCAATTCGCCTCCTCCGAAGTTTTTGGTTGAATATGCCTATAGTCGATTTGTGATTATTGGCTGTCACATTCGGCTTTTAACGGTTTATTTTACCAAAATTACAAGAGTAGGGGATTTTACTTATGAGCATGTTTAAGTATATTCTAAAAAGAATAGGACTTATGTTTTTTGTGGCATTTGTTGTACTTACAATATGCTTCGTGTTGATTAAGCTTCTTCAGCCGGAAGCACCCATGATGGGTTCACAGGCCGAGCTTGAAGCAGCCAGACGAGAAGCGCTTGGATACAACGAGCCCATATTGGTTCAGTTCGGTATTTATTTAAAGAACATAGTTACGGAGTGGGACTGGGGTACTTCCTGGAACATCGACTATATGGAGTCGGTTGGTAAGGTTATGGCAGACAGACTTCCGCCGACTATTATGATAAATGTATATTCATTGCTGTTTTCACTGCCGCTGGGTATCTTACTCGGTATTTTTGCAGCACTTAAAAAGAACAAATGGCAGGATCACCTTATTTCAACACTGGTAATGATATTCGTTTCAGTTCCGAGTTATGTATATGCATTTGTTGTGCAGTATGCTCTCGGATTCAAAATGGGATTGTTTCCGGTTACGCTTTCATCATTGTACGATGCAGGCGGTTCATGGACTTCGTCAATAATGCTTAAGTCCATGGTTCTTCCGATATTATCATTATCATTCAGTACGATTGCGGGCCTTGCGCGTTTCACACGTGCGGAGCTTACGGAATCACTTACAAGCGAGTATATGCTCCTTGCAAGAACCAAGGGTCTTACAAAAGCTCAGGCTACTGCAAGACATGCGCTTAAAAACGCAATGGTTCCTATTCTTCCCATGATAATATCAATGTTTATTTCGATAATTGGCGGTTCTATGATTATCGAGCAGATTTTTGCTGTTAACGGTATCGGAACCCTTTTGATTAGATCAATCGGTATGCTGGATTATGATGTATTCGTGGCAACAAGTATGTTCTATACAGCTATAGGACTGGGTGCAAACCTGATTGTTGACTTAAGCTACGGATTCCTTGATCCAAGAATAAGAATGGGGGAAAAGTAAATGGATAAATATAATAATATTCCCGATGAGAAGTTTACCTTCGCCCAGATGGATGAAAGAATCCATGATGTTAAGTTTGAAACGAAGCCGATAGGATATCTTGCAGATGCGTGGATGCGTTTCCGTAAGAACAAGGCATCAATAGTTGCGCTCTGGATTATTATCTTTATCGTTCTTTATGCGCTTATTGTTCCGATGGTTTCAGACTACACGATTTCTGATGCAGACGGCGTATACGCAAAGATGAGACCGAAGAACGAATTCTTATCTTCATTATCATTATTTGACGGTACCTATGATCAGAAGCTTAATGATAAGTACTATATGTATATGGTAGGAATCGGTATGGCAACACTTGATACTGACGGACAGGGCGGAATTGGCTGGTCACAGGCACTTAACGCACCTATGTCACCTATTGCTTCACTTGGCAATGCTTATTACGAGGATGATAAGCTTTACAGGGATGCTGCGATAGACTCCTACTATGCAGTCGGATTTAAGTATCTTTCTATTACTACTGCCGAGTACGAGGATATTCAGGCATGGGAAAAGGAAAGCGGAATACAGGTTCTTTATCCGATGGTTGATATTAACAGTAAGTACTGTGATTCCAATAACCAGACCGATGCAAACTACTGGTATCGTCATGCTGCAAACGGTTCACCTTTGAACATTAAGGGCAAGAAGATGGAGCTTGACGATGCAAGAGAGCAGGGACTTGTTGATAATTACCTTCGTGATTCGGAGGGTAATGTACAGTTCTTCATGAAGAAGGATAAGTCAATGATTATGGTTCGTGTTCTGTACTACAACTATTTCCAGTACAAGAACGGATATGAGCCGCTTCATACTTTCGGTACCGATGCACAGGGCTATGATATTTTCGTACGTCTTGCACACGGTCTCAGACTTTCGTTACTGCTTGCGATAAGCGTTTCAATCATAAATCTTACGATTGGTTCGATTTATGGTGCTGTTGAAGGCTATTACGGCGGAGCTGCCGACCTTATTATGGAACGTATAACGGAGATTCTGGACGGAATTCCGTTTGTCGTAGTCGCGACACTGTTCCAGCTGCACCTTGTTATCCCCGGAAAGGTTTCGCCATTTGCCGGAATTTTGCTGGCATTCGTCGCAACCGGATGGATTTCAACTGCATATCGTGTAAGAACACAGTTCTACCGCTTTAAGAATCAGGAATATGTTCTTGTTGCAAGAACGCTTGGTGCTAAGGATGCAAGACTTATGTTCAAGCATATATTCCCGAATGCACTTGGTACAATAATTACATCATCGGTACTTGTTATCCCCGGTGTTGTATTCACCGAGTCAACTATGTCGTACCTCGGTATTATTAACTTTAATACACAGAATTCGATTTCACTCGGTACATTGTTATCAAACGGACAGGGCTATCTGGCTACTGACCCCCATATTATATTAACACCCGCGATTGTTATTTCGTTGCTGATGATTTCATTCAATCTTTTCGGTAACGGATTAAGAGATGCATTTAACCCTTCGCTGAGAGGAGCCGATGAATAATGGAAAAGGTACTTGATATAAAGAATCTGAGAATTTCCTTCCGTACCAATAACGGTACCGTTAAGGCAGTACGCGGCATTAACTTCTCTGTTGAAAAGGGTGAGACTGTTGCTGTCGTTGGTGAGTCAGGTTCGGGTAAGTCGGTTACGGCAAGAGCTATTATGGGTATTCTTGCGCCTAATGCAATTTATGACGGCGGTGAGATAATCTATGACGGTCGTGATCTGATGAAGATTCCCGAGGAGGAATTCCACAAAATAAGAGGACACAGGATTTCAATGATTTTCCAGGATCCCCTGTCCAGCCTTAACCCGATTGTTAAAATCGGAAAGCAGCTGACGGAGGCTATGATTCTTAACGGAAAGGCCAGCCGTAAGCTTGCAGGTAAGGAATATAAGAGTAAGATTGCCGAGCTTAAGAAATGCATGATTGGTGCCGGAGTTAACAATGTTGAGCAGCGTATTGCAAAGCTTAATCAGTTTACAAAGGCAGGAAATGTGCTTGAGCTTGAGTATAATACCTCTGAGGAAGCCTTCGTGCTTTTGGAGAGTGCGGTACAGGATCTTATTATTGAGCTGAATACCGGAGATACAAAGGAGGTTGAAAAGCAGTATGATGAGCTGTTAAAGCTTATTGAGCGTGCTTACCATCCGTTCCTTATCTCTAAGGCTCAGTTTGTTAAGTCCGGTATGCTTGATAAGGTTAAGGAAGGCTATAAGAAGCTTATGGGCGGCGGAGACAACGCTGATATTGCCAATGCATTAAAGGCTGTTTCCGAGTATCTTAAGACTATTGAGAATAATGAAAAGCCCAATTTCTTTACACTGGGTTACTATAATGCTTTTAGCAAGACCAAGAAGAGTCTTGAGGAGCTCAGCGCTGATATAAAGGGAATGAACGCAGCGAACCGCAAGCTTCTTGATGACGAGTTTATGAGCGACTTCCTTAAGGATGTTGCAAAGGGACTCAAGTATGCGGATGAAGCTGCACAGAGCTATAAAACAGAGGTTGTTGAGAAATCAAAGACATACCTTGATTTAGTAAGAGCAGAGAATCTTGATTTTGCAAAGATAAAGAATCTTACAAAGGATCTTAAGGCAGCTGTTGCCAAATCAATTAATCATATGGATTTGGTTAAGGACAGTGTTGCATATACCTTCGAGAACAGTATTGATATAGCACTTTCCGAATATGAAGCCGGCAAAAAGCTTAGCGGTAAAAAGGTGTTAAGCAAGAAGAAGAAGGAAAAGAAGAGCAATATTGATATGAATATCCTCAGGGAAAACATTGAAGCCATTGTTTTAAGGCTTCATGATACAACTGAGGCTCAGGTGAATAATGTAACAAAGCGTGATTATTCGTCTGCTGCGGTTGCAGTAATTGATTTCCTTAAGGAGCAGGGTTCAAGACAGGTTACCAGAATAAGCCGCCGTATGGCAAAGCACAGGGCTATTGAGCTTATGAAGGAAGTTGGTATACCGCAGGCAAAGAAGAGATACAATCAGTATCCGTTTGAGTTCTCCGGCGGTATGAGACAGAGAATAGTTATCGCTATTGCGTTGTCAAGCAATCCCGATATTCTTATCTGTGATGAGCCTACAACGGCACTTGATGTTACAATTCAGGCACAGATACTTGACCTTATTAACGGCTTAAAGGAAAAGCGTAAGCTTTCTGTTATCTTCATTACCCATGACCTTGGTGTTGTGGCAAATATGGCAGATAAAATCTGTGTAATGTATGCCGGTAAGATTGTTGAAAGAGGAAGCGTTGACGAGGTATTCTATGATCCCAAGCATCCCTATACATGGGCACTGCTTTCATCAATGCCTGACCTCTTTACCGAGGAGAAGCTTGAAGCTATTCCCGGTACACCGCCTAATATGATTACACCTCCTAAGGGCGATGCTTTTGCGGCACGTAATAAATACGCGCTTAAGATTGATTTTGAGGAGGAGCCGCCGTTATTCAAGATTACGGACACACATTATGCGGCTACATGGCTTGTACATCCGAAGGCACCGAAGGTTGAACCGCCCAAGATTGTTACGGAGCGTATTGCCCGTATGAAAAAACTGGGAGGTGAGCAGTAATGAGTGATTATTCAAATAATGAAGTATTATTGCAGGTGTCTCACCTTAAGCAGTATTTTAAATCAGGTCGTGCTAATGTTAAGGCTGTTGATGATGTCAGCTTTGATGTAAAAAAAGGAGAGGTTGTTGGTCTGGTAGGAGAGTCCGGATGCGGAAAAACGACTACCGGAAGAACAATAATTAAGCTCTATGATGCAACCGACGGTGATGTTTTCTTTGAGGGAAAGCAGATTACTGCAGGTGTGGAAAGTATTAAGGCCAAAATGAAGGAAGCTAAGGCTGCCGGTAATAATGAAGAGTACCGTGCTCTTTCGGCAAAGCTTGCCGAGGCGAAGAAGATTAATAAAACCTTCGGACCCCGTGAGCTTCCTGAAATTCAGATGATATTCCAGGATCCTATTGCTTCGCTTAATCCCCGTATGACCGTACGTGAGATTATTGCAGAGGGTATGATTATTAAGGGAATTAAGGATAAGGAGTATATCAATAAGCGTGTTTATGAGGTTCTTGACCTTGTAGGTCTTGTTCCCGAGCATGCCGACAGATATCCTCACGAGTTCTCCGGCGGACAGAGACAGCGTATCGGTATTGCGCGTGCAATCGTGCTTGAGCCGAAGCTTATCATTGCCGATGAGCCAATCAGTGCTCTCGATGTTTCCATTCAGGCGCAGGTTATCAATCTTTTGAATGAGCTTCGTCATAAGATGGGACTTACAATTCTTTTCATTGCACACGACCTTTCTGTTGTAAAGTATTTCTCAGACAGAATTGCGGTTATGTATTTTGGTAAGATTGTTGAGATGGCTGATTCACAGGAGCTCTTCGATCATCCGATGCATCCGTATACAAAGTCGCTGCTTTCGGCGATTCCTGTTCCGGATCCGCATTATGAGAAGAACAGAAAGAGAATTATTTACAATCCTAAGGTTGACAGCGATTTTTCGGAGGAGGCAATTATCAGAGAAATTGCACCCGGACATACGGTTCGCTGTACATCAAAGGAGTTTGAAAAGTATTTGGAGGAATATAAACAGCAGTGAAGCAGGACAGAGGATTAAAGAAATATCTTATTGCGGCAGTCGTCGGAATTTTGATTATGCTTGCGGTGTGTTATCTTAAGGATATATTTACCGAGGCAGAGCCTGAGAGGGTTTTCAGAATTCTGTCTGATGCGGCATTGCTGGCAGCGGTTATTCTTCTTGGCGGCGGGTTCATTTTGTTCGCAGGCAATAATGCTATTTTCTCGGGTATCGGATATTCGACCAGACAGATTTTCAGTCTGATGGGAAGACGCTACGAGGAAAAGAAGCAGAGCTACTACGAATATCGTGAAGAACGTCTTTCAAAGAAGCGCGACGTGAAATTTCTGTTTATTGTCGGCGGAGTGTTTCTTGTGGCTTCGGTTATATTCCTTGGACTTTTTTATCTGGTTCGCGGATAAAGAAGTAAAATTGTTATAGGTATTCAAATGCCGGATGGTTGTTTGGACTGTCCGGCATTAATTTTTTGAGAGAAGCGTGATAGGGCAGGGAAAATGATAGCATGGGGAAAGTCGATTGGGAAGGCGATTGGGATGTCGGATTGGGATGTTGATTGGGGTGTTGATTGGGATGTCGATTGGAACGTTGATTGTGAAGTCCCGCTTGCGCGGAGACTTTCTCACGTGTCGCAAAGCTGCGTCAAACTTCTGCCAAGTGCTTAAAATGCCCGCTCAGGAGAGCCTTCGCGCGCAGACGCACTAGGCAGTGATTTTGACTCCGCAAAGAGCGCGAGCCTTCGGCAACGTTCGAAAGTGTTCCGTGCAAGCGGGACATTTACAAAACGAAGCCCTAATGCAATATGAGAGGTTGTTTCTGTGAACTGTGAATGCGAATTACGGAAATATACCTCGGACAGGAAAGAAGATACCTTTTGCGAAAGATTGTTTGCAAAGAGACAAATTTGATCTGCGGAAAGGGCGAGAGAGTGATAGCAGTAGGGAAGTCGGATTTGGAAGCTGATGGGGAAGTCGATTGGGATGTCGATTGGAACGTTGATTGGGATGTCGATTGTGAAGTCCCGCTTGCGCGGAGACTTTCTCACGTGTCGCAAAGCTGCGTCAAACTTCTGCCAAGT
>JAZNKQ010000023.1:0-8228 GCA_045578645.1 Lachnospiraceae bacterium | reverse complement strand
GAGCTTTCTGACGGAACTAAGAAGATTTGCAGGCTCAATGTACTTACCGAAATGCGCGCCGTCTGGATTTCATATCTGGAATTTATGCAGACAAAGGGTATGAATGCCGAGGAATTTACGACATATATCAGTGAAATGTTTGATAACACCGTTGAAATGAAAATGAATGCGGTCATTGTACATGTCAGACCTTTTGGAGACGCATTATATACCTCTAAATATTTTCCGTGGAGCGAATTTTTAACAGGAGAGCAGGGAAAGTATCCGGGCTATGATCCGCTTGAAATAATGGTTGAGGAAGCCCATAAAAGAGATTTACAGATACATGCCTGGATTAATCCTTACAGGATTTCAAATAGTACGGATTTAGATAAGCTTGCTGATGATAATCCTGCAAAGAAATGGCTGACGGATAAGGATGCATCTAATGATAGAAATGTTCTTACTTATGATAAGAAGCTTTATTATAACCCCGCATCCAAGGAAGTCAGAACTCTGATAGCCAAGGGAATAAAGGAAATTATTAATCTGTATGATGTTGACGGAATACATATGGATGATTATTTCTATCCGGCTTTTTCAAAAACAAATTATAAAAATGTTTTTGATTCTGAAGAATACAACGCTTATGTTAAGCTGCGCAAGCAGCAGGGACGTAAATATATGTCCATTGAAAACTGGCGCCGTTATCAGGTAAACACCCTTATTAAGTACATACATTCAATGATACAAAAGCTTGACGATTCTGTTCTTTTCGGAATCAGTCCTGGCGGCTATATTGATTATCTTGATGATGAATTCAGATGGTATGTTGATTATAAGGAATGGCTGTCATCAGACGAATATATCGACTATATTTGTCCGCAGATATATTGGAACTTTTCAAAGAACAACACATATCCCTTTGCCGAAACCATAAATAAATGGTTAAGCTTCAGGACCTCTAAAACAGTACGTATGTATATTGGAATTGCCGCGTATAAAGTAAATGCAACAAATGAGGGCGAAATGGGCTGGTATGATGATGATGTCCTTTGTAATATGATTCTGTCAGCACGAAAAACCGGTAAGGTTGACGGCTTCTTTTTCTTCCGTTATGAAAATCTAATTTCTAAGGCGAATGAAAAGGCCGTGGAAATGATGGTAAATCAATTCCAATAATTAATCCTCGCGCAGCCTTACAATATCCTTTGCCTTGCGGCGTCTGTCTTCTTCAATGGCTGCATAATGCTTTTTGGTAGTATTGACGTCCTTATGGCCCAGTACATCGGCAACAAGATAAATATCACCGGTTTCTCTGTAAAGCGCAGTGCCATAGGTACTGCGCAATTTATGTGGTGTAATTTTCTTGAGCGTCGTAACACTCTGGGCATACTTTTTTACGGTAACCTCAACATTTCTCACTGAAATACGAGTTTTTCTTGTTGAGAGAAACAAAGCATCCTCATGTCCTGATACCGTATCCTTAATATTGTTTCGTTCCTCAAGATAGGATAGAAGTGCAGCTCTTACCTCATCTCCAAAGTATACATATGCCTCATATCCGCCCTTCCTTGTAACCTTTATTCGGTCATTCTTTAAATCAACATCAGAAAGGTTTAATCCGACACATTCGGTAACACGGATACCTGTACCAAGTAAAAGTGTTATTAATGCAAGATCACGTGTTTTATTTTTCTCATGATACATTTTTTGCTTTTTTGACATATTGAAGCCTTCCTCAACATTATCAAGAAGCTTTGCAGTTTCATCTGCATCAAGTCTGATTATGGCTTTTTCATGAAGCTTCGGCATATCAACTTTAACAGCCGGATTATTCTTAATAGACTGGTTTTTATAGAAATAATTATAAAAGCTTCTTAAAGCAGACATTTTTCTTTTTATTGCAGTTTCAGAATTTGAAACCTCAAAATCATTGTCTGATGAATAAAGCTTCAGGTATTCCATGTATTCCTCAATATCAAAAGGCTGAAGGTCATCAAGTGCTTCAATCGGTATGTTTTTTATCTGAACCTCCTTGTATAAGGGATTACTGTTATGAAGCCACTCAAAGAATATTCTTATATCATTTGCATATGCAAGTCTGGTTCTTGGTGCGGTTTTTTGCTCGATGCCTCTGAAATATGTAGTTGCATACGGAGGAAGAACCGCGAGAAATTCCCTGAGCTTTTTGGTATATTCGATGTTTTTCTGTTCATGATAAGTCTTATTTTCCATATGAATCTCCAGTCAGTAGCTTAATAATCCGAACTTGCTTAATAATCGTCGGTTTTAATATTATCATTGCGTTAAACATAGATTTAGCGCAATGTAGTATTTTAATAAATAAGGAATGACTTTTATTGCCACTCCTTTGAACGGGTTTTAAATGTCTCCGCTCACGACATATCCTAGCGAACTAATTTTACCATTTTTATTACTTTACGTCAATTATTATATTCTGTAATGTATTAAATATCATATATCAATTTAAATTTTCTGAAAGCAAAAAGCACATCTAAATGATGTGCCTTCACCCATAAAACAAAACCCTCTCCTTAAGGACGATATTCCCCCAATAGTTTCTCAACCTCCAACACCTCGGTTGCCTTAAGAGGTTTACTTTTTAAATACTCGGAAATAAAGTTTGTAAAAGATCCGCTGAATAATTTATCAAGCAAAGCTTTTGTTTCTATTTCCTGGACACGTGTTTTGGAAATAATCGCTTTACATAAAAATCCGGGCTCTTCACGCTCAATTGCACCTTTGTCAATAAGACGCTTAATTACTGTATAGGTAGTGTTCTTTTCCCATCCGATATATTCTTTTATTATTTTAGCAATATCTTTGGCAGCCAGAACCTTATTGGACCACAGTAATTCCATAACATTCAGTTCGCCTTCATGTAGTCTTATTTCCTGCATTTCTATCTCCATTTCTTTGCATTTAACGTCGTACTACCTCTGTAGCAAGTCGGCGCGTACTCTTATACTATCGCAATAGAAGAAAAATGTCAAGACTGTTTTTGAAATATTATACAATTCTACACATGTAGACGGAACAATATCATATACAAAATGCTGAATAAAACGGTATATTTTGGATTCCATCGCCTTTTTCAAAATTATTCTCTGAAATTCGCAGAGAATAAGGCACATTATACTTTTGTTTGAATACGGAAATACTTTTTGAACGTCTGTTATCCGGATATCTTATTTCGATTGGTACAATTTCTCCGTTTTTTTCTATTACTAAATCTACTTTAGCCTGCGAACCTGATTCCCAAAAATATGGATTAATTTCGTTGCAGTGCAATGACTGTATAATATAGTTCTCTATTACTGCTTTCTGTTTAAGATCTTTTTTTATTCCGGTGTTCTTATCCTCACAATTAAGCCTCATCTGCATAAATCCGAAATCACCGTAGTACATTCGAAACGAGCTCTCATCAGGCTCTATCATGTTATTTGTAAGCTGGGCTTTATTAGCTTTATATACAATGCCATTATTTATTAAACTGTTAATTGAATCTGAATATTGCTTATGAGTAACACCCTTACGTATAAGAACATACTGAAATTTCTTATTTTCCTTCATAAGCTGCTCATCAATAACATTTAATACCTGTAGCTGCTTTAGAGCATCACTTTCACTATATCTGCGTTGTAATAAGGATAATAACGAATTATAGATAACAAGCTGTTTGTCTAATGTATTTTGGCTGCTTTCGCTGCTTAGGAATTCATTTACAACAGAAGGCATTCCGCCTGTACTTAAATAATCATCAAAATATGTCAGCAGCTCATTATGAACAATATCCGGAACCCTTCTCATTGTCTGAAAATGTGCCTGTATTATTTCCTTGTACCATTCGTGGCCGGATGCAGTAAGAAATTCATCAAATGCTATCGGATAAAGCTTAATTCTTTTCAGGCTTTTATAGTTCCGATTAAATCCCTCCGGGCAAAAGCTGTTAACGGCAAGCAGATATGAGTTGATATCTTTTGATACATAAGCATAAAAAAGCTCTTCTGCTTCTTTACAGGCTGAAATCTCATCAAGAATAAACAGAAGCTTTTCCGCCACAATAACGTCAATTCCGTAAAACTCGGAAAGAAGCTCCAATAAGCTTTTATCTACTGCTTTTTCCTTAAAGAATTTTCTTATATCAGGATTCGTTTCAAAATTGATATATATATATTCTTTAAAAAACGACTTTGCAAAATCAAGCGCAAGAAAGGTTTTGCCCGTTCCCTTCATTCCGGTAATCAGGGCAGCTGTCCGTTTACTGTCTTCTATCCAATTTTTCAATTCATTAACAGCATTTCTTTTCATGACAACTCCGTAACTGCTTAAATCAGCCTCTAAGCTTTCTTATCAGCTCCGTAAAGTATTCGGGCTTCTCTGAACTGAACTCCATATATTTTTCTGTCGTCGGATGTATAAATCCGAGAACCCCGGCATGCAGCGTCTGTCCCTGTAATTTGAAAGGATCATTTGCAGGTCCGTAAACAATATCACCCAGAAGCGGATGATTGATGCTTTTCATATGAACACGTATCTGATGGGTGCGGCCGGTTTCAAGAACACATTCTACATGTGAATATTTCCTGTTAAGCTCCTCTAAAACAGTAAAATGAGTAACTGCATTTTTACCGTTCTGAGTATTGATTGACATTTTCTTTCGGTCCGTTACACTTCTGCCGATTGGTGCGTCAATAGTTCCGTTAGGTTCATTGAAGCAGCCGTAAACAAGTGCTTCATATCTTCTGGTAACAGAATGCTCTTTTAACTGGGCTGCAATATGACGATGTGAATTATCGTTTTTACATGCAATAATTATACCCGTTGTGTCCTTATCAATGCGGTGAACAATTCCGGGTCTTATAACTCCGTTAATGCCCGATAAATTATCCTTACAATGAAACATTAATGCATTAACAAGTGTCCCTGTATAATTACCGGATGCGGGATGAACGACCATACCTTTAGGCTTATTTACCAAGATCACATCTGAATCTTCATATACAATATCCAGAGGGATATTTTCGGGCTGAATATCGGGTATTACGGCTTCCGGAACAGTATACCTTACCTCATCCCCGGCAGAGACCTTAAAACTCGATTTAACGGCCTTTCCGTTGACCAGAACACCATTGTCCTTTATGATGCTTTGAATATAGCTTCTTGAAATGCCTTCACTAAGCATTGAAATAAGTTTATCTATACGTAGCTCATCATATTCAGCGTCAACCTCAAAGCATACCTCATTATTCGTCTTCAAAGCTACCAATCCTTATGCCCTTTCCTCATCTGTTTCTTTGTCAGCTTCCGTGTCAGCTTCCTTCGCACTGTTTTTCTTTGAGGAAAGAAATTTTATGAAGGAAAAATCTTCATCCTTATAATAGAAAATAACAAGCACAAGAAGCAGAATCATTGATACGGTAATATAGCAGTCGGCTATATTAAATACCGGAAAATCAATTAATTCAAAGTATATAAAATCGTAAACGTATTTTAATCTGATTCTGTCGATAAGATTTCCGAAAGCACCGGCAAGAACAAATACGGTAATGTATCTAAGCGGCTTAAGTCGTTTATTTCCAAAAGGTATAAAGAAATACAGAACAAATACCAGAATAATCTCAATAATTGTTAAATAAGTAAGGAAGGTTGTGGAATCGCTTAAAATACTCCAGACCGCTCCCGTATTATGTGCAGATACTAATTTGAGTACATCTTCCCATATTACAATTTCTTTTCCGTTAACTAAATTTGTGCTGAAATAATACTTGGAAAACTGGTCAATAAAAACCAGTAACAACATTAATATAAAGTTAAAAACAATTGTAGGAAGCTTCTTTTTCATACTAATCTCCATTCCCTTTCAATAACCTGCAAATTATATTATACAATAAACAAGTCCACCATTCGGCAGAAACCGTCGGTGGACTTAAATTTACTCTTCGTTATCACTTAAGTTGAGAAAATCAAATTCCTCCTGTCCGTCAACTTCAAAATCTGAAAAATCATAATCTTCGTAGCCTGCTTCATCATAGCTTATTGAAGGAGCATTATTCTCATTTGAACGGGCGGTAATCTCTTTAACTCCATCACTATCATCAGAAGTGTCTGAAGGATTTGCCTTTTCCATAAAATCCGCAATATCAACCTTTTGCTCATCAGATTTCTGCGAAGGTACATCTTTTGATATAAATGCATCAAGACGTGCAATATTTATGCTGTATGCATCCGAATCAAGAAGTTCAATTTGTGACATTGCAAGACTCTTAAACTGTGCCTTATATTTTTCATACTGCTGAATAAGCTCAATTGTCTGATTGTGGAGCTTCTCAAGCTCGTTTTTAGCGTCGGCAAGCATAATATTAGCTTTAACTGCAGCCTCTTTTTCTATACGTTTTGCATCCCTATTTGCAGCATCCCTGGTTTCCTGGGCAGTTTTCTCTGCAAGTATAAGAGCCTTCTGCAGTGTTTTTTCAATTGACTTATAGTATTGAATACCTTCACTAAGAACCGAAACACGGTCTTTAAGCTCCATGTTTTCGCGATAGATGGTTTCATAGCTTCGAAGGACTTCCTTCATATATGCGTCAACATCTTTTTTATCATAACCAAGTCCGCCGGACTTAAAGGTTTTGCTTTGCATTTCAACAGGTGTAAGCATTAAACAATCTCCCTTTTATCAATGGTAGGAATCAGAATCCCTTATTAAATACCGGCACATCAAAGCCACTCTGTGCAAGAAGCTCATTATAATCACCGGAAATATCAACGGATTCGGGTGTAACAATAAATATAAGTCCGGATATCTGATAAAGCTTTCCGTTGAGGGAATAAACCGCTCCTGAAATGAAATCCATAATTCTCTGTGAAAGCTCGATATCATTTTCCTCAAGATTCACAATTGCTGCTCTTTCAGAAAGAAGAACATCACAAATATCCTGTGAATCTTCAAAATTCTTAGGCTTCATGATACATACTTCATGACCGCGTCTTGTTGTACTAATCGGGATAACCTTACTTCCTTCAGGTCTCTCCATACGAATACTCTTAACATTATTGCGGTTTTCAATATATGTAGATGAGCCGTAATTGCTTACGGTATGAGCCTTTTGGATATGAGGAGTGCTTTCCTTTTCCTCACGTGCTCCTGCAAAGCCTGCGGTGCCTGAAGTATTCGAGCCTACTGCCCTTTTTCTTACGCGTTCTTTCTCAGATTCTTCCTTCAAATCAAAACTATCCTCAAGATCATCTTCATCATCCTGAAGTCTTAAAGATCCCATTAACTGTTTAAAAAAGTTTGCCATACTTCCTCCAATGATACAAATGTATTATTTGCTTCCGTAAGTGCGTTCACCAAAAATACCGGTACCGATTCGAACGTGCGTAGCACCTTCTTCGATTGCTGTCTCAAAATCTCCGGTCATACCCATTGACAGCACATTCATATGAACATTATCAATGTTTTTTGAATTTATGTCAACACTTAATTCCTTCATTTCTTTAAAATATATCCTGTTATCCTCCGCATTTTCAGTATACGGAGCAACTGTCATAAGCCCGCAGATTCTTACATTGGAAAGCAGGGAGATTTCGCGAATGAGCGCTTCTGCTTCGCAGACGGGAACCCCGAATTTTGATTCCTCCGATGCTGCATTAACCTCAATAAGGATATCGGTAACAACATTTTTCTTTTTTGACTCCTTATCTATTTCTTCTGCAAGCCTTAAAGAATCTACGGAATGAATCAGCTTTGTTTTTCCGATTATATACTTAACCTTGTTCCTCTGTAAATGTCCTATAAGATGCCATTCTGCGCATTTATCAATCTGCTCATATTTTTCACAGAGCTCCTGGACTTTATTTTCTCCGAAAATATTAATACCGCAATCAAGTGCAGCAATAACGGCTTCTGCAGGATTCATTTTACTTACTGCAATTAAGGTTATTTCATCACGGCTTCGTCCGGCTCTTTTACAGGCATTACAGATTCTGTTTTCAATATTCTCAAGATTTTCCTTAAGCTGCTCTAATGTAATCATTTTACTCCCCATTTCTGAGCGACTTGTCGCGAGGAATATCGTAATGTCTATTTGTTTTCGCTCGGAAACAAATAGGCGTGTGAAAAATCATAATATATGATTTTTCACACTATTCCCCATTTCTGAGCGACTTGTCGCGAGGAACATCGTAATGTCTATTTGTTTTCGCTCGGAAACAAATAGGCG
>JAZNKQ010000022.1:0-7343 GCA_045578645.1 Lachnospiraceae bacterium | reverse complement strand
TCCGCCGAGAGTTACCCACTGATACAGGGTTACATTATCACCGACAATTGCAGTCTCTCCGATTATAACACCGCTCCCGTGGTCAATGAAGAAGCCCTTTCCGATGGTCGCACCCGGATGGATTTCGATTCCCGTTTTCCGAACCGTTCTCTGAGAAATGTATCTTGCCAGAAAATAGTGCTTTTTCTTATAGAGCTTATGCGCTATCCTATGCCTTATTATGGCTTTAAATCCGGGATACAGCAATACCTCTACCGATTTTTTAATGGCAGGGTCACGTTCCCTGATAACCGCTATCTCTTCCTTAAGAAAACTGATAAGTCCCATTATAGTCTCCTATTTTGAATTTCCTGTTACACTAAAAAGCGCTCCGTCTCAAAAGAGACGAAGCGCTCGTTATTCCACTCTGTTAACTAACCGGCATATAACGGCTGCCACCGTACGATACTACTCTTTTTCGCACCGTATGCTCCCGGACGCACTTCATCGAAGCTTCCGCCGGGCGTGCTTCCAGCCGCTGACACACCCTCTCTGTTGCCTTTTCTCCGATTACTCTTTCCGTTCACAGCATTTCTAATATAATTTCAATTCAGTATATTCGAGAGAACCGAATTTGTCAATCGAATATTCTCCATGCACATATAAAGTTCTTCTTCCACCATGAGCCAAGGCTTCTGTAAACAATCTCACCGTTACTTGAAGAAGCATCAATAACCATTCCGTCTCCGGCTGCAATTCCCACGTGACCGTATACAACAATTATATCACCGGCCTTTATATCCGAGAACTTGGTAATCTTTTTATACTTACCGACTGTTCTCCAACCGTAAGAGGTAATATAGCTCTGCTTAACTCCGATCTGGTTAAGACACCAGTATACAAAGCCCGAGCAGTCAAACTTGTTCGGACCCTTGGCACCAAGTGAATAGGGGCATCCGAGCTTTGATTTTGCAACCTTAATCAGACTGCTTACGGAGCCGCTTAAGGTCTCTCCGGAATTGTCCTGTCCCGCTCCGGATTCCTGACCTCCTCCGGTGCTTCCCGACTCACTGCCGCCACCGGACTGTCCTGCATATACAACACTTGTGCCCGTAAGCTTGGACATTGTCTTTGCACCGACATTTCCGTCAACGGAAAGACCGTTGTTCCTCTGGAAGCTCTTAACAGCCCTTTCGGTTACTTCACCAAAATAACCGGTCGCACTTCCCGAATTCATATATCCGTACTTAATCAGAAGCTCCTGAACCCTCTTTACGGTATCACCCTCATCTCCGAGAACCAGACCGTTGGTAACCGCGGAAGAACTGTTTAATACTTCTCTTGTTGAGGGTCCCAGATATCCGTCAACAACAAGGTCATTTCGCGACTGGAACAGCTTGACCGCCGCAACAGTATCATTTCCGTATAAGCCGTCAGGCTTTGTTGTAAGATATCCCAGCTCCTTTAAGCGTTCCTGACATGCAAGAACAATATCACTTTTATCACCAAAGGAAAGTAAATTTGCATTAACATCACTGCTGTATAAAAGCTCGGTAGTCATCTGACCGATTTTTCCGTCTACCGCAAGATTATTGCGCTCCTGAAAATGCTTTACCGCATCCTCAGTCGCATCTCCGTAAAATCCGGTAACCGCAGAAGACGATGCAAGATATCCAAGCTCGTACAAACGATGCTGCACCCGCTTAATATCCTCACCTTCCATTCCGTTCTTAAGAAGGTATCTCTTTGCTTCGGGCGACATCAGCATTCCGAGTGTCTGTTCACCAATAATTCCGTCCTGCTTCAGATCATTCTGACGCTGAAACAGCTTTACGGCTTCCATTGTAATGCTTCCGTAATATGTTGTCGGCTCAGCATATTCCATAAAGCCAAGCTCCATAAGCTGCTCCTGAATCGACGCAACGCTGCGGTCGTCAGTACCCTGCTTATATATGGTTAAGTACACTATCTCTTCTTCAGCCATAAGGTCAAGCTGTTCATCCTCAGGTACTTCGCTAATATCTTCGCTACCGTCCGCAAGCTGTGATTCCTCCTCCAAAGTCCCGGAACCCTCCGGCAAAACAGCATCACCGGTGTCCGTATCGGTATTCCCGGCTTCAGCATCGGCAACCAATTCTTCCGTATCAGCAGTTATTGAAGCATCCTCCTTCGGAGGCGCAACTGCCATAAAGGGTGTCGAAGAATCGTACTCATCAAGAATACGCCCTATCAGCGAATCAAGAAGCCCGGAGCCGTCAACAACGGTCATAAACTTCCCGCTCTCAGGATTCCCCGCAAAATTATCAGTCGTCTCTGCCGGAGCAGGTGTCGGACTTGACACGACATATTCAGCCATTCTCTCACTTCCGACTGCACTCTCTTCTATAAGCTCTACAGATTTTCCTCCCGAAAAGGCAACGCAGGCAGCAATGCCGGTTACCAGTACCGCAGAAGAAAAAATACCCACTTTCATCTTCTTGTTTATATTTATCTTCATCACAAATCCCTTTCTCTTCGGATACCCGTTGCATCCTTACTCAGTACCCCACAAAAGGTACTGCATGATATTATTACGAATTTGTTACAAAATTGTGTCTTTTTATTTGTATATTATGGAAGCCCATCGATTTAATTATACTAAATCATTTATAATATATCAATAGAAAAAAGAGCGCCGACAGGGGTTCCTCTCTAAAGGAACACCCCCAAATGCTTGCCAAACCTGCCCGAATGCATTATAATTATGGCAGTAATATCTTCGAAACGGAGTAAAACAACATGATAATCCATAAATCAGAAACCAAAGAAATCTCTAAGTCAACGCTTGCCAGATTGCCAATGTATCTGACCTATCTGCGCTCAATCCTTCCAAACGGTCCCGAAAACATTTCATCCACAGCCATCGCAAGTGTCCTCGGACTCGGTGACGTTCAGGTCAGAAAAGACCTTGCTTCAGTCAGCGATCAGGGTAAACCAAAGGTCGGCTATAATATAGCTGATTTGATTGATACTCTTGAGGAATTCCTTGGCTATAAAGACGTTTCCGATGCCGTAGTCGTAGGAACCGGTAAGCTCGGTCGTGCCCTTCTTGATTATAAGGGCTTTGAGGATTACGGTCTGAACATTATCGCAGGCTTTGACATAAGCGAGGACATACTCGGGACCACGGACAGCGGAAAAAAGATTTACAACCTCAGCCGCTTTGACGAGCTTTTGTCTCATCTCAAAATCCGCATAGGCATAATAACCGTTCCTGCCGAAAGTGCCCAGTATGTATGCGACCTGATGATAAAGAACGGCATTATGGCAATTTTAAATTTCTCACCGGTACATCTTAATGTTCCCGAAAATATAATCGTACAAAATGAAAATATAGCCGCATCACTGGCCATACTCTCAAATCGGCTGTCAGCGGCGCTGCGTAAGTAAAAGCAGGAGTGTCACGGATAATTAAATATCCGTGACACTATCTCCGACACGACTTATTATTCTTTTATTTATCCGTATCAGGAAGAATACCGATACAATCAGTGACATCACTTCTGCTATGGGGAATGACCACCATATCGCATCAAGTCCTCCTATTTTTGCAAGTATATAGGCTGCCGGTATAAGTACCAGAAGCTGTCTCGCCATAGAAACAATAAGACTGTAAATTCCGTTGCCGAGCGCCTGAAATACCGAATTGCAAACAATGCAAAACCATGCCGCAAAAAAGTGCACCGCAATAATTCTGAGTGCCGGAACTCCAAGTGTCAGCAGTGACTCATCCCCGGTATCAAAGAGAAGCAGCAGCTTATCCGGTATAAATTCAAACAGACAGAAGCCCAGCGCCATAAAGCAGAATGCATATGCCATACTCAGCTTTATTACCTTTATCATACGGCTGCGCTTCTGCGCTCCGTAATTAAATGCAATTATAGGCACCATTCCGTTATTCAGTCCGAAAAGCGGCATAAAGAAAAAGCTCTGCAGCTTGAAATAGACTGTAAATACGGCAACCGAATCGGCGTTCAGACCATTAAGAATCCTGTTCATGCTAAAGGTCATAATTGAGCCTATCGACTGCATAACAATCGAGGGAAGCCCGACCGCATAAATTCTTTTTATTATTGCGAAATCGGGTCTGAAGCCTTTAACGGTAAGCTTAACATCCTTATTTGTTTTACTGTTTATTATGATGGCTATGGCAGCCGAAATAAGCTGTCCGGTAACGGTAGCTATAGCCGCTCCCGCAACCTTAAGCTCAGGGAATCCAAAATAGCCGAATATGAGAATCGGATCAAGAATTATATTAATAACCGCTCCGATAAGCTGAATTATCATCGACTGCAAGGTTCTTCCCGTTGCCTGCAGCATACGCTCGTAGGTCATCTGAACCATCATGCCGATTGAACATATATATATTATTGAAAGATAATCCGTTCCGTACTCAAGCGCAAGTCCTTCACCGCCCTGCGAGCTGATAAGAGTCCGCGAAAACAGCAGCCCCACAACCGCAAATACAACTGCACTGGCTATTGCAAGGAACAAACCGTTTGACGCTGCCTTGTTAACGGTTCTCTGATCCTTTTCGCCAAGTGCCTTTGCCAGCATGGCATTCATTCCGATTCCTGTTCCTGTTCCTACAGCAATAAGAAGCGTCTGAAACGGAAATGCCATTCCTACCGCAACCAGGGCAGCCGTTCCGGCCCCGGCAACCTCGCCCGCATCTGCTATTTTTGCAACAAAAATGCTGTCAACCACATTATAGCAGGCCTGAACCAGCATGGAGATAACCATCGGCAAAGCCATATTTATCAGCAGCTTATTTACCGGCATCGTCCCCATTTTATTTTCTCTTGTACTTCCTGTCTGTTCCATCGGTTCCGTATTCCCTCTTTACCTGTATTTCTTATAATTCAACCGGACCGTCACCGATATCTACAACATAGAAATCTGCAGCATATCCGATTTTTTCTTTATATTCATCTCCGACATTCTTTATGAATGCATCAACATTTTCTTCCTTAACAAGGCTTACCGTACATCCGCCAAAGCCGGCTCCGGTCATACGCGCACCGATTACACCCTCCTGCTTCCATGCGGCAGCAACAAGCGTATCAAGCTCCTTTCCCGTAACCTCATAATCATCGCGGAGAGAAATATGTGACTGGTTCATAAGCTCACCAAATGCCTGTATGTCATTGGCATTAAGAGCTTCAACAGCTTTAACCGTTCTCTCATTTTCATATACGGCATGTCTTGCGCGCTTAACTCTTACAGGGCTCTTAATTGCATCTGCAAGCTCCTCAAACCGATTCCCGGTAAGTGCTCCGAGCGAAATAATATCACTTACTGTCTGAAGCTCCGCAAGAGCTTCCTCGCACTCACTTCTTCTTTCATTGTATTTAGAATCTCCGAGACCGCGCTTCTTATTTGTGTTTCCGATTACAATCTTAATACCGTCAAGCTTTACGGGTACATACTGGTACGCAAGGTTTGAAGTATCAAGGAAGGTCGCACTGTCCTTTTTGCCCATTGCAATCGCAAACTGATCCATAATACCGCAATTAACACCTACGAATTTATTCTCGGCAAGCTGGCTGATTACCGATGCCTGAACCATATCAACATCAAAGCCGTAAAGAGTGATTAATATCTTGCTCACAAGGATTTCAAGTGATGCTGACGAAGAAAGTCCCGAGCTGTTCGGAATTGTTCCGCGGCAATAGAAATCAAAGCCCTGATCAACCGTATAGCCCTTCTGTCCGAATGCCCATATTACAGCCTTCGCATAATTTGTCCAGCCGGCTTCGTCTGTCTTTACGAGCTCATCAAGTGAGCCTTCGATAATACCCTTATCGGTAAAATTCCCCGAATAAAATCTGAGCTTTCTGTCAGTTCTCTTTCTGACTGCGCCATAGGTTCCTATTGTAAGAGCACAGGGAAATACATGTCCTCCGTTATAATCCGTGTGCTCACCGATTAAATTAACACGACCGGGAGCGAAAAACGCACGAATATCTCCTTCATTTCCGAATACCTCTGAAAATTCTCTGATTATTGTATCTCTCATATTTACCTCCTCATAAATAGCTCTCTGCGTAAAATTTTATAATCCAATACACACTTTATGCATTAATAAATCTGATAAACTGCTCCCTGCCCTGCTCAGTCTTCTTAAACACTGCGCACTGCTCAAGCAGGTCCTTATATACCTGTCCCACTTCATACCTCAGTATATTATCAAGCTCAGCGGCATTTTTCAACCTTTCGGCATCATATTTACCGATTATCATATCTACCCATTCGGCATGCTTTGAAAGCACCTCGTCATCACTGACATTTTTTCCTGCAATAATGAACTCACGAAGTCCTTCAAGCTCGGTCTTTAATCTTGCGGGAAGGATAGCAAGTCCCATTACCTCAATCAGCCCGATGTTCTCCTTCTTGATATGATGATGCTCCTTATGAGGATGATATACACCGTCAGGATGCTCGTCGGTTGTGATATTATTTCTCAGAACAAGATAGAGCTCATACTTACCCTCATGCATCCGCGCAATCGGCGTAATTGTATTATGGGGAATCCCGTCGGTAAAGGCATAAACAAATGCCTCCTCATCAGTATAGCCGCGCCACTTGAGTAGTATGGAGTCCGCACAGTCTGCAAGCTCTGCCGGATCATCGCCCGTAAGCTTAAGAACGGACATCGGCCATTTAATAATACCCGCCTTTATGTTCTCATAGCCCTTTATTACAACCTCAGTCTCGGTATCGGCCTTCAGCATCGGGAACTCGAAGTTGCCGCCCTGAAAATGATCATGCGTAAGAATCGAACCGCCGACAATGGGTAAATCCGCATTTGATCCGACCATATAGTGAGGGAACTGTCTGATGAAATCCAGAAGCTTATCAAATGCAGCATGGTCAATTTTCATCGGAGTATGCTCTTTATTGAACACGATACAATGCTCGTTATAATAAACATAAGGAGAATACTGAAGGAACCAGTCTGAGTTGTTAATGGTTATCGGTATAATTCTGTGATTCTGGCGTGCAGGATGATTTACCCGTCCGGCATAGCCCTCATTTTCAGCACACAGCTGACACTTCGGATATGAGCTCTGGGCAGCCTTTAATGCCGCGGCAATCGCCTTCGGATCCTTTTCCGGCTTTGACAGATTAATCGTCACTATCATCTCGCCGTATTCGGTATCAGCCTCCCATTTCATATCCTTTGCGACCCTGTAGGTCCTTATGTAATCGCTCGCCCTGCTGAAGGCATAGTAGAAATCCGTAGCCTTCTTAGGGTCTTCCTTATATAATTCATTAAATTTTCTTACAACCTCACTGGGTCTCGGAAGCAGACAATTCATCAG
>JAZNKQ010000021.1:0-12358 GCA_045578645.1 Lachnospiraceae bacterium | reverse complement strand
TAAGTTTTCAAGCATTGTAATTCCGGGGTCCGCAGGATTATAGTTCGTCCACTCATCGGAAAGAATCGGTATTTTTCCGATATTTTCTTCCATCAGCTCTTCATATGTTTTCTCCGGAATCATCTTAGGATTCAGCATATTTCTCTCCGTTCCGAGAACGTACTTCTTTCGAAGACTGCTCCGGCAAAGCCCTGCGGCAGCGCCGTTGCATCATTTACCGTCCGTGACGTTCTCAGCACGGACGGATATATAAATACTCAGCTAATTTATCTGTTCAAAATGAATTCTGTGCTCACCGCTGGTTACAAGCACATAGGGATTACCCTCAAGCACCTCCGGTGACACCTCATGCACTCCCTCATTGTCCATATACCTTGCGGTAACCATAAGCTTTTTTAGAAGTGCCCTGCCCTTTTCCATATTGAGTCTCAGCTCAATCTGGGCATTCTTAACCATTCTTCCGATATCCCAGCCCTGATTCTTAATCGGATCAAGATAATCGTCAAGAACACGATGCAAATCCTGCTGTACCTCAAAGCTGTCATCTGCTCTCAGAACCTGTACCCATGCATCTACGGATATTTCCACGAAGGTCGGTTCTACTATACTGATTTTGCTTCCGTCAACAGACAGCTCGCATTTACTTAACAAATGCTCTCTTAATCTGTTTCTCATATGCATAAATGACTGGTCACCGTCATGATAATCGCTCATCAGCATTACCAAAGTAATTGCGCCGGGTATAAATCCGCCGTCCTTCTGTCGTCCGACAATTACCTTTGCCTGCGAAATCCTGCTTGAGTAATTTAATACCTCACGCTCATAATCCTGTGCCGACACAAGACGGTTTCGGGAATTCAGCACATTAGTTCCTCTTCGCAGTGCCCCCTCAACAGTCTCCATATTCATTCCGCCGTAAGCACGTACCGGATTATGAATACTGTTAACAAACAAAAGTCCTCCGAGCGACTCATTTATTAATCCGGTCTCAAGATTTGCCAAATCACCGTCGCATTTACGCATAACAACCTTAAATGCAATTCCCGATACATTTCGCGGAATCTTTACATGAACACCGTCACCGAAGCGCAGTCTGCCGTTCATTCGGTCAACAATATAGTGCCGGTCTCCCTGCGATGATCTGTCAAAATTATCAACCTCACTCCATTTAACATAAAACTCTTCGATTTCTCCAAGGAAGGAATATTCTGCACGGGTATTATCACTGTCCTCCGTAAGCATTCTCCGCATCTCGGCATCAGAGAACTGTCCGATTTCATTTACCCATACATCAAGCGACAGAATATTCTGTGCATTAAGTGCAAACTCCATATCAGGACCAAAGCTGTCAATATAATACTCATCCTCATTCATGGTATCAATATTGTCAACCTCAACGGCATTCAGGCAAATATCTGAAATCAACGGTCTCTGACGTTCATTACCGTCAAATACGGACATGTCATCCGATATCTTCAGCCAGTATGCCTCCTGACCCTCAAGAGTCATCTTAACCATATCGGTCGGCGGCATGAACCGTATTGTACCCGTATGGCTTAAACCATCCGTATGATCAGAAAGCTTCAGCCTTGCAAAGCCGTCTCTTGAAGAATACGAAAATGCCAGATTTCCGGCCTGATATCCTTCATTTTCCTTTACCTGTACAAAAAGACTCACGGGACCGTCCTCAATCTTGCGGTCAAATCCAAGATACAAAGCAGTATCCTGATAACGGCTTATCCTGAATACCGGAGTGGTATGATTTGTTGCCATTGCAAGTGATAAATCAGTCTTTGCCATTCCCTGAAAGCTGTAGAGCTTTTCAGGTCTTTCGAAACGGTCACCATATGTATAGCTTATTTTCATTCCGCTTATTATCGGATAATGATGTATTGCAGGCTGGAAATAGCAATTATCTGAACGAATTACCTGAAGCCTGATACTGCGTCCCGAAACTCCGCCCGATTCAACCGGAAGCCAGTCCTTAGGACATGTAAAGCTTATTTCATACGCTCCTTCCTTCTCAGTCCCGAACAGCTGGCGTACCGGCACGTCAGTCACAAGCTTTCTCCATCCGATACCGTTATAGTATTCTATTGACACCTCATCAACGAAAACGTCCGCCGGAGCTCCCTCAACATCCTTTTTGGGCTTTCTTTTTATTACCTTAAGCTTTGCCTCAACCTCTTTTTTGGGTAACGCAACCTCAAGTGTGTCATACTGAACCCTGAAGGTCATCGTCACCTTTGCACCGGGCTTTGAAAAATACTCATCATGTCCGATATACAGCTCTGAATAGAGACCTATTCTGTCGCCGAACGGAAGAAATCTGTCCTCTTCAAGCTCTGTCGTTCCGTTCCATACAAGCGCCGGAGCTTTCGGTTCACCGGACGATGAAAATCCGATTCCCGAGGTAAGCACATTTTTGTTTGGAATCTCCTTAGGCTCAAGCAGAAGTACGGAGTAGTCCGTACCCTTTTCCGAAATCTTACGGCACTCTCCCTGTTTTCTGAATGCCAGACAATCATCGGAGATTTTGCGAATATTATCCACAGGCTCAAAGCCCGAATCTCCGTAATAGGATAATGTATACCTGCCGTTCATTATTCCTTCTACTAATTCCGGTGATTCCGCAATCTGCATAATAATATCATTATCCATCACGTCAAAAAGATGAGAATGGTAAAAAAGCAGTCCGTATTTGCCATATCCCTCACCGTCAAAATCGAACAGTGAAAAAGGATATGCCGAAACATTGTAATTAACCTCCGTCTCAGCCGGAACTGCCTGTTCTTCTTCATCCTCATCCATAATAACCGACATCTCATCGATATATTTAACCGGCAAAAACTCACCGAGCAGCGGTATTACCTTGCCGTTTCTGCCCGAAGTCATAAATGCGCTCTTCAGCCTTGACTCGGTTACATAAATACTGTGAGACGTCTCAAAAACGGGAGAATTCTCACCCTCTCCCATACCGATAAGCTTAATTCCCTTTTTAAGTCTGAAGCCCGGTATTGTGTTCCGTGCAAGCTCCATAAGTACAATACTGTGCGCAGGAAAAGCAGGTCTTAATGATATTCCGAGCATATTCATAAGCTCTACATAATCCCTTTCAAGCAGAGTATTATATCTCTTAAGATTATCCTCCATTCCGTCAGCAAAAAGCATGGCAATAACCGAACCGATGTCGGGGTTCTCCCCGTCATACTGCCATTCGGGTACATAGGTAGCTGCCAGCTCCTTTATTCTGCGGATGATATCCTCTTTTTTCCGGATATCGGTATTATAATCATTATTCGTTAAACTCTTCCATTGTCTCATATGCTTCACTCTCTTTTTCCGGCTCTTCGCCCAGATAGAATGGGAATACCATATTCTCCATCACGTTATCGCCTCTGACTGTATATCTAAGGTTGATAAATAAGCACCCGGGTTTACTGTGCTGGTCCAAATTCACATCAACATTCCCGATTCTCGGCTCATTTCTCAAAATCGCTTCTGAAATCTCCTGAGCCATCAGATTAAGCATTGTTGCATCAGTCTGCGCAAAAACATATCCCATTACATTACTTCCGAATTCAGGCCGCATCAGCCTTTCGCTGCGCTGTGTCATCAGAATCAGGTAAACACTTTCCCTTACACTGTCCTTCCCCGACGAGCAGGTAAAGCGTCCTGTTGTCGGATTAACCTGAGGCGGAAACTTCATTCCCGTTCCAAGAAATTTTTCCTCTGCCATTTATCTGCTCCTTATCCGAATTTTATCGGCGAACCGCCAATTGTTGTAATACCGCTGCTTTCTGCCTTCAGCATTGATGATGCCGACAAAGATACATTTCCGCCGGACAAGCCAAGCTTTCCGTTAGTCTGAATCTGACTGCCGTCACTTGCTTCAACAGTAAACTTACCGCATTTTATACTGACGGTTCCGCTGTCCGAATTCATGATTACTTTTATATTATCACCGACATTTATTGTCAGCTTCTTTTCAGTCTTAATCGCTATATTTCCGCTGTCATCATCCGTCCGGATCATCAGCTGGTTTTTGCCGTCCTTATCACCGAGAATTATCTGCTTGCGCTCATTGTCAAGCACCAGACGATGCGCAGTTTTAGGTGTAAAAATCGAAATTTTATCCTTTGTGCCCTCCGGCTCTTCATCATCCTCAAACTGAATGGTGTTCCCGTTTCTTGTAATTATCTTTTTATAGCGGTTTTTATCATTGACCGAATGTGTCAGAAAGGTATTATTATCCTTTGGAATACAGCCTATAACATACGGCTTTTCAATATTTCCCTGCTCAAACACAAGCAGAACCTGGTCACCCTCCTCCGGAAGGAAATAATGCCCCCACTTTTTTCCGCTCGACGGCATTGCGACTCTTGCCCACTGCAGCTCGTTCGCCTGGGCATCACGCACGGGAACCTGAACGCATATCCTTCCCGGCATCCTATTATCATAATTCTTTGCCACAATGCCGACAACTACGCCCGTAATACGGTTATCGCCCGTTTCGGTCTTAGTTATCTGCTTCGCCGCTATCTCATCCATTATGTCATATAAACTCATCACAATCCCCCATAAAGCTTTCACATCGTTTTACGGACATTCGAACCGCCTGTTCATTTCGTTCATTTACAGCCCCGGTATATTCCCCGTTGCACCTAAGGTATTGTCCTCTATAGCGGCAGAAACTGCTGTTATCCGCGTATCGAATGTACCGGATTTACTAAGCACATGACAGATTCTCTGAATATAAAACCTGTTCTTAAGCTTCTCACCAAGACCGTCAAGCAAAATGAAATGTCCGGGAAATAAATCCGGAATTCCGGTCAGCTCGCACTCAAGTCGTCCGTATCTGTAGGACATCGTTTCGATAAGCGAATCCACTCTGTCGTCAGCCTCTTCCTTTGAGGTTATCGTCGAATCAATATATACCTTCTGACTGTCCTTAAGCAAAGGCTTTGCCTTATTGCCGTCTGAAATCTTATTTGAAAAACGTTTATTCGCAGTAATAAGCTGTGCCTTTGATACATCCATGCCCCTGACAACAACATTTTCAACCAGTCCCGTCAAATCATATGATACATCAAAGCTGTGCATTCCGGTCCACGGTCCTATTTCCATAAGAACAGTCGTATCCGACTTCGCCCTTCTGAAAATCACATTTCCGCACTCGGTAAAAAATTCAAAATTATTCTTTTTTGCCGCCTTGACGACAAATTCATAATCACTCTCGGCAACCATCTCAATGGTTCTGTCGTCCTTCACCGTCGTAGGGTTCGTCAGGGCTCTGGTCTTATCAGGAGTGGCATCAACAGTTATTTTTCTTACTATATTGGAGCCGAACTTTCCAATCTTTTCATATGCGGTACGCTCAAATATTTCACTTACCGCATCAGAATAATTCTTTGCCCTAAGCTGCGCGGAGTAGCTGCCTGCCATCATGATTCCCTTTACGTCCATGGCAGTTACTCTCAGGCACGGCATTTCTCCCTTTTCAAAGAGATAATTTACCCGGGTTATTACTCCTACAAAAACCAGCAGCATAGTACCGGAATACCCCAGATACATCTCAACCTTAGAGCCTAAAAAAATCTTCACCTTTTTATTGCCGAATTCAAAGCATCCCGCTTCCTCGCTATATACGTCATAAATACTGAATTCCGCAATTGAGGCTTCAAAGCCGCAGGTAAGATCAACCCTGATATCGGATATCGGATATCCTTTTTTCTTATCCGACAGCTCTACGTCATTAATCTTAATCAGCGCCGAGGGATGCTGAAAACCCTGATATTGCGCTTCTAACTCACTAAATTCATGCTTAGCCATCTGCTTCTCCTAAAGATTCAGAAAATTACCGTTCATCCAGTTCGTTGCAGCGCTGTTCTTAATTCCCATGGCATTGTTTCCCGATTTGTCCTTGAACATATTCTCAAATGCCTTCTCCCAGTCTGCCTCCGATTTATAATCATCATCGTTCTCGTTTTCCTTAAACTTCTGATCCTGTCTTATTTGTATTGAAACCGTTGCCCTTATGGGTTCACCGACCTTATTAAACATTGTGTACTGTACATGCACACCTACCAGCTCGCCCCAGAAAAGCATCTTATTCCATGCAAATCCGACATTTCTTGTATATGTCTGAACCATTGCTGCCACGAGCAGCTCCGTTGAATCCTGCACCGAATAGCGTTTACCCCGCAGTGCGGAAAGTCCCTGCTCCGCCCTCTGCGTAATTCCTCCGATGGTTGTCAAATCCCCGATTATTGAGGAATCCCCGTCCATCATAAATGCGTCCTTGTTATTAACATCATCAAAGTACAAATCCATTGCCATAATTGTCTCAGAGGGCGAATCATACTGCTGGAACTGGTTTTCACCATAGCCTCCGACACTTTCACGGCGTATATCTCCCGCATTTCCCTGAAAGGATATGCTTGAAGGATTAAACTGTACCTGAACCGGAATATATCCAGATGTACTCAGCTCCTTCAGTAATGACTTGTCAATTGAAACGGCATTAAACGCGGAGCCCGAAACCCCCAGACTGCGGCTGCCGACCTTCGATATTTTATTCTGCATTGATGACATGGTATCAATTAATTTATTCTTTGATTCCTCTGCTATATTAACCGACGGATTTAATTCCGGTCTTCGCATCAGAAGATATGCTTTATTTATGTTTCCTGTTATGCCGGAAGCCAATCCGTTTAATATTGAATTAGAACCTATTGCCATAATAATCTCCATTCCGAAAACACTGACCGGTCTTCGACCCCGGCTCCTCCCGACACCCTCAGAAGCAGCCTATATGATTATAATCCCAGTAAATTACCGTACTGGCTCTTAACATTACCCATACTCATTGACTGAGCATCCCCATCTTTATCCTTCTTGGCTTTCTCATTAATTATTTCTGCATACCGGTCTTTCCAGTATGACATATATCCCACACGGTCAAGACTGTCCTTCTGCACGGTTCCGATAAGCATTCCGACCTGAATCTCTGCACGAATCGGATTACCTGCGGTATTAAACATGGTATAACGTCCCGAAATTGAATTCAGTACTCCCGTATATCTGAGCCTGCCCCATTGAAAGATGGCCACCCTGTGGTTCTCATTACGCAACGCGGCTAAAAAACCTTCAACGCGGTTACGCACCGAATATTCATGTCCGACGGCTGCGGTTATCGCATTCTTTGCAAGATTAACAGGAGAAGCACTCAGACGGTCCTCCATAAACGCATCTGCGATGTTTGTGGCATCAAATACTGCCCTAAAGCTAATATTTATATATGGATCAATGGCTTTATGCGCCAGCTCACCACGCTGATTTCCCTCACCCTTACCATAATTACTTACAAGACCTCGTCCGCCGCCTCGCGCCATAATCTGAATTGATGACGGATTAATCTGGAAGGTCAGGGTATGCGCTTTATTAATTCCCTGCCCCTTCATGACCGCACTGGCTGTTGCCGAAGCGGATGATATGGTCGTTATGTCCTTCTTGGGCACGGGAGCTGCATGTCTGTTGGTAAATTCATTCAGTCGGCTCTCAATCTCAGTATTTGACATACCAAGTTTTTTTCCGAATGCGACTGCCTCATCGCGATTTTCTATCAGATTGATAGCAGAAACCGTATCAGGGAACATAAGCGTCGCTTTCGTAATGTTACCCGCGATGCCGGCTGCATCACCTGCAATTGATTTCCCCAGATTCATTGCCATCTGTCATACCTCCTAAAGCCCGCGTCTCCGCCTTTCGGTATCCATACGCTTTTCAAGCTTTCCGTATACCTGTTCGGAGAGATTTCCGAGCTCCTGCTGAACCGTATTTGATATCATTCGCGCAATTTCCTCGTTATGCTTTACCTGGAATTCATTCACGCGACTGTTTACCGTCTCATTGATAATATTTTTCTCCACAACATGTTCTGTTGTGTGCTCATTTATTACCTTGGATGCCCTGTGCATTCCTCTTATTTCTTCAAGCATTTCCTCTTCAAGAACATTTTCCTCCTGCCGGTGCACCATCTCTATACGTTCTATATGCCTTTGCGACTCACGGTTAATCTGTCTCATATGCTCAGGCAGATATTCCTTTATATACTTTGTCGCAGAGCTTTCATTAATTGTCTCATAAACACTGTCTTCAATCCTGTGAACCAGTTCGGAATGCTGCTCCTGCTCGTGAACCTTAATATCACGCATCAGCATTATCTCTCCCTGACCGTTAACCCCGGCAACCTCAGGACTGTAATTGGATTTCTGATACTTTTCCAGAGTCTCAAAAATACGGATGGTATCCTCTCCAAAGATCTTAACAAGCCTTTCCCTTTCACTTACCTGTCTTTCCTCCGAAACGGTATGGCTCTCAAGATAATCCGTAAGCACCTCATCCTGCTCCGACAAAACGCGCAGCGCGTCCTCTCTGGCTCTTTCCCTGTTTATTTTGTTTATCTCCGTCCTGCTGACGGCAGTATTATTAAGCTGCTGTAAAAGCTGCTGATTCTGAACATTATTCCTGTTAATCTGCTCAAGTCTGTTTTTAAGCAATGTCTCCTGATAGGTAAGTGACTGTATCTGCTGTCCGTGCTTTTCGGTCTTCTGAATGTTCTGGACAATTACATTTCCCTCAGCATCAAAAGCAGTACTTTCCGTTTCTTCCCCGTCTTCGTCTCCTCGCAGATATGTAAGCTCCCCTGTATCCGATGCGACAGCCCCGGCATAATTCGTAATGCTCGTACTTCCCTCGGCAAACAGCTGCTCTATTGCCTTTATTTCATTCTTCTGATTCTGCTGTATTACCTTACTGTATACATCAGCATCCCTTCCTGTAAGGAAGCTGTGGCTATGATTCGTCTCAAACCTCCTGAAGGTATTCTCAGTCGCCTGATATACCGCACCGGCAAGCTGATACCATACATTATCCTGACGCAGCAGCTCATCGGTACGAATCGAATACATCTGATGCAGGGCATTAAGCAGAACAGCCTCCACCATTCTGCTGACACTTTGTCTGTTATCAAGGAAGACATTCTCATCGCCGGCATTCTCATATGCATTAATATGATGATAAATAAGCGGCTGCTCCTCCATCATTGTATAATTTCTCAATTTATTAAGCAATATATTCTGCGCCACAACAGTCTGCTCCGCAATCTGCATTTCAGAGCTCGAAATCACCTGATGATTGCCGGACGACATATATATGTAGTTACGCAGCTCCTGATACAGAGCCCCCGTCTGAAGCCTGTTCATTATCTGCTGGTGAAGCCACAGGTTTTGTGCTGATTCATCCTTTTCCTCAGCCGTTTCCTTCCTGCTCTTATCCTCTGACTGAAGCTGTCTGTATTCGATAAGCTGCGAAAGCATTTCATTTTCAGTCCAGTACAGCTCCGTCAGCCGGTTAATGTTCTTAGCTTCCTGCTTGTAATTCTGAACATGGGAAATGAATTCACGTACATCGGTAATACCCATCTTCTTAAGAACCGATTCAATAAATACCCGGTCCTGATAAGTCATCTGATAAGTATCAGACACTAAAACCCTGTTAAGAACGTTATTTATTACTTCAAACTTAAGATTTCTGTTCTCATAGATATTATTATTATCAACAAGAGCAGTCATCCCGCCCTCCGCCAGATAAACCTCCGGCGGCTGTGACACAAAATGAAGCATGTCCTCAGGCTCTATTCCGTTTCCGATCAGACTGTAATTTCCCGTAAGACGCTGCGAAAAGCTGTCCTTTATACGTAACATTGAGGGATCAACAGTCAATGCGATAGGTGTATGAATCGTAAGCATGCCATTGTCCCCCTTTCAAATTACCTGTTTATCTCTTCTTCAAAAAATCTGTTATATTCCTTGCGCTTGACTTTTTCGGCCACGCTCTGACATTACTCAGCATTTTCGTCTTGTTAGCCTCTTTCGGATCATGCTTTGCAGATCTGTAATTCTTCGGATTATCTCCGTCTATTGCATATCGTCTTGCCGAAGCATTCATGTTATCTTTAGTTTTCTCATTTTCATGATACTTAGCGGAGCTGTAATTCTTGGAATTGTTTTTATCAAGCTTATACTGCTTTGCTCCCTTCTGCATCTCTTCCATACTTTTTTCAGTCTCATTATGCTTTGCAGAACTGTAATTTTTAGGATTGCCTTTGTCAAGCTTATATTTCTTGGCCTTCTTCTGCATTTCTGCCATGCCCGCTTCAGACTCATTATATTTTGCAGAACTGTAATTCCTGGGATTGCCTGAGTCAAGCTTATAGAGCCTTGCATCCGCAGCTGATGCCGATTTCATCTTTTCTTTGATCTCAGCAGTTTTACCTTCATCACCCTTTGCATCCTCAAGCTCTTTCTCAAACTGCTTATTGTAATCATCAACATATTTGAGATATGTATTTCCGTACTTTGACTTAAGCTTACCGTCTTCACCCTTCTCAGCCTTCCACGCTTTGCTCGCGGCAGTTTTAGCCATGGTTTCCATATTCGTTTCAGTAGCATGATGCTTTGCAGAGCTGTAATTCTTGGGCTTATCCTTATCAATCTTATATAAACGGGCTTCCGAAGCACCTGCAACCTTCATCTTCGAATAAATTTCCTTCAGCTTCGCTTCATCACCCTTTGCATCCTCAAGCTCTTTCTCAAACTGCTTATTATAATCATCTATATACCCAAGATATGTCTTACCGTATTTATTCTTGAGTTTTCCGTCAGCATCGCGCTCGGGCTTCCATCTCTTGCTCTCAGCCCGCTCCTCCATAATCGACTTACTGTTGTATTTCTTCTCCCAGTCGTCATTATACAGATTCTTATTATATCTTCTTGTTCCCTTTCCTTCACGGGTCTTATTATCAAATTTCCATACATCATCAGACTCATAGGTTGCCGAGGGAATATTAATACATACCATTTCGCGGTATGCGATGGTAACGGTCTCTATAAGTAATCCGCTGGCCTCCGCATTCATTTCACCGTAATCCTTTGAAATGACCGTACAGCCGGTAAAGGTATAGGTTCTTACCGGCTTCAGCGACGGGAAGCACCCTTTATTTACAAAAAGAATAACGGGAAGTACAAGCTCAACACCAAGCGGCAGCGGATCTACCCAGTCCACTCCGACATATCGTTCAACCTGAAACGTAAACGGCTTGGTAATTGCTTTCCGCTTTAAATGGACATAGTCATTAAGCCCGCCCTCCTGAATGTAGTCGAACTCATTTTCTCGTCTTATTCCTTTAATTGCCTTACAGGGCAAATCAAACACACCTTCAACACGCAGCATAAAGGCAAAGTTAATAACGGGAACCGTTCCCGTATTTACTACAACCTTATTGCCCCAGTCCGATCTTCCCCCAACGCTCGTTCCGGACGGCAAATCATTTATTGCCATATACTCCGGAGAGGTCGATGAACCTGAATTGCTATTATCGCCAGCCATTCCGCACGTCTCCTTCCATTTTTATCTGGTAGGTTTCATTTCCAAAATACTTTTCTCTTTGCTCTTCTTCGAGGGATTAATGCTCTTATGTATCTCCGATATCTCCCTGCACCAGCGCCTTCTGCTCTGATGATCGAGGTTCATTACATCCTCACTTGCCCAGTGAAAATAATAGGACAGGAATGCCATCTCCTGATACATTGCATCTTTCGGATAAAGCCTTAACCCTCCATGGTAAAATTTACGGGCATCTCAATTGCTTCACCGCAATGAGGGCATACAGACCGTATAACGGGCGGCTCCACGTCATTTATTTTCTGATACATATCCTGAAGAAATGCAAGGTCAGCCGTAAACAGCTTCTCTATAACATTCGGGGTTACCATGGTAAGTCCTTCAAGCTCAGTTACAACCTTGCCAAGAACAACAATGGTCAGATATGACGGATTGCTCAGAACTCGCGGATCCCTCGTTGCACTGATTTCATCGCCTGCAGTGGCAAGTCTCATCTTTCCTCTTTTATGAACCTCTCCTGCACTGTCCACATATCCTCTGGGAAGCGTAAATTCATATACTGTTTCCATTCAAATCTCCATTTCTGCGCTTTTATCATCGTAAGCGCCTAGCATATTATTGTGTTATATTCTCAGCCTGTGTATTCTGTGATCTGACAAAAAGAGAAGTCACATCTTCTCCTTTTGTCAGGTCACCCGGGGCTGACGCCCCGGAAGCCTGTTTATTCTTAGTTGGGAATAATTAATTCTTCGTATGCAAGTTCAACGGTCTCAATTGCAACCTCACTCTGTAATGCATTTAAATCGGGTGCTGTATACTTTGTTACCCATGCATTTGTAAGCTGCCATACTCTGGTTCCGGTTACTGCCTGTGCTACTGCCTGAGGTGCACC
>JAZNKQ010000020.1:0-22021 GCA_045578645.1 Lachnospiraceae bacterium | reverse complement strand
AATCTTGGTCATACGCTGGCCGGTCTTTGCGGAAATAAAGATAATCTCCGCATAGGGAATAAAGGACAGAATCTCACGGATACGCTCCGTCTGACGGTAAATCGTCTTGTCGTCCTTATCCTCTACCGCATCCCACTTGTTGACTGCGATAATAATACCCTTTCCACGCTCGTGGGCGATACCGGCAATCTTTGCATCCTGCTCGGTAACACCCTCTGTCGCATCAATGACAAGGACAACAATATCGGATTTTTCAACCGCACTGACGGTTCTTATTATAGAATACCGCTCGAGCTCTTCTTTTATTTTATTCTTTTTTCTTAAACCGGCGGTATCCACAAATATATACTCTTTATCATTATAGGTAACCGCAGTATCAATAGCGTCGCGTGTTGTTCCGGCAATGTCGGAAACTATACATCTGTTTTCGCCGATAAGCCTGTTTATAATTGACGATTTACCGGCATTGGGTTTTCCTACTACCGCAATTCTCGGTCTTTCGTCCTCTTCCTGAGCATTATCGTCATCATCAAAATACTTAACCACCTCATCAAGAAGCTCACCAAAGCCAAGCTTTGAAGATGAAGATATTCCTATCGGATCACCTATTCCGAGATTATAGAATTCGTATACATCCGCCTCAAACTTCTGAAAATTGTCTACTTTATTTACGGCCAGAACAATCGGCTTTTTTGAACGTCTGAGCATATCTGCCACACGAAAATCCGAATCAACAAGTCCCTGACGTACATCAACAAGGAATATAATTACATCTGCCGTATCAATTGCTATCTCAGCCTGCTCGCGCATGGACTTCAGTATTATATCATCAGTCTTCGGCTCAATTCCGCCTGTATCAATTAATGTAAAATTATGATTCAACCAGGTTGCGTCAGCATAAATTCTGTCGCGTGTAACACCCGGATAATCTTTTACAATGGCAATCTGTTCTCCGGCCAATGCATTGAATAAAGTGGATTTCCCTACATTAGGTCTTCCTACTATCGCCACAATAGGTTTACTCATAAGCACCCTCGCTTCTAATTTCTGAAACAAAATTCCTGCAAAAAGCTTCTATAAAAGAAGCTCCACTAGATTGTACTATACGCACTTTTATTTGTAAAGCCTTTTCAAGGTCCTCAACCGTCACATCATCCAGCAGAACATTCTCACCGCATCTGAGCATTGAAGCGGGTAAAAGAAGATATTCACCCAGCTCCTTTCCCTTAAGCTGATTAATTATGTCCTGTCCGGTTACCAGTCCGGCAACCGTAATAAGCTCTCCGAAAAAGTCATTACGTATAGGATATACAACCGCCTCGAGACCCGGATTTCTTCTGCAGATTTCTTCAGTCATCGACTTAATTGCATCATAAGCCAGAAGTCCCGTTACTACGGAAAGCTTTCCGCTGTATATATCAAAATCATTATCAATTTCTTCTTCAAATTCATCAAGCAGTGAGCGTAACATTCCTACACCGTTTTCAACCTGCGGGTAGCCCTCATACTCTTTGGCCGTCGGAAGCTCTTCCCCGGCAAGAAGATACCATTCGTCAGAAGCATGTACAATTCTTGATGAATACTTCGACAGATAGTAGCTCTGCCATTTCCTGATCTGCTCAAGTACTTTTTTTGCATCATCACTGTTAAACGGTTCAAGCGGATATAAATTCTCCCTGTACTTTGTAAGTCCTACAGGTACAACCGACAGACTCTTTAATGAAGGAATATATTCCTCAATATCACGAAGAGTTCTGTCAAGCTCAGCATTATCATTAATTCCGCGACATAGTACAATCTGTCCGTTAATCTCTATTCCTGCCTCACAAAACCTCTTAATATGGCGAAGTGCATCTCCCGCAAACCTGTTACTCAGCATTTTACATCTCAATTCCTTATTAGTTGTATGAATTGAGATATTTATCGGAGACAGCTTATAAAAGCATATACGCTCAACATCGTCGTCAGACATATTTGTAAGTGTAACATAATTTCCCTGAAGAAAAGACAGACGGGCATCATCATCTTTAAAATACAGGGTTTTACGCATCCCCGGAGGCATCTGGTCAATAAAGCAGAACATACATTTATTTCTGCATGAGCGGTATTCATCCATAAGACCGCTCTCAAACTCAATTCCGAGGTCCTCCGAATAATCCTTCTCTATTTCAAGCTCCCACTCCTCATTATCCTTAGTTATGACAGTAAGTGTAAGCTCTTCATTGTTAATCATATATCTGTAATCAAAAATATCAGCTATTTCTTTACCATTTATTGCAATCAGTCTGTCTCCCGGCTGAAGCTCAAGCTCCTCTGCTATGCTTTCGGGTACTACCCCTGCAATAACATGACCATTCTGCTTTTTCATATAATTCTCCATTCCGAAGCGTAACGCAGGAATCTGTCAAATAAGGCTGCCCATTACAGCACTGCTTATTTCAGCATAAGAAATGCAGCCATACTGCCCCTTGCTTCCTTATCTCTTCTGTGCGAAAAAAGTATTTCACTGTTACACATTGTGCAGACATCAGAAAAATGTATATTCTCAGCAGGAATACCTGAAGAAAGTAATGTCATTTTTATTGCCTGCTTAAGGTTCAGATAATATTTTCCTGCCGACTTTCCCGGTCTTAATATCTCCTTTGCCATTTGTCCGTATACCGAGAAACGGCTGATAAAGGGCTTTGCAACATCCTCACCCACCTCATAGCAATCACCGCATATTGACGGTCCGATAACTGCCACCGTATATTCGGGATTTGCCTCATATTCACGCTTCATAGCCTTAATTGTCTCTGCTGCAATTTCATTCAGGGTTCCCTTCCAGCCCGAATGGCATAAGCCTATTGCTCTCTTTTCGGTATTTACAAGATATACCGGCGGACAATCGGCACCGTAAACAAGAAGAGGTATTCCCGGAATATTAGTAATATGACCGTCAATATTGTCATAATCCTTATCGCGAATTACACCCTTTCCTTTATCTGCCTCCGTTACAACACGTATATTTACGGTATGAAACTGGTCGGTCATAACAACATCCCTATAATCAAATCCGATTGCATCACCGATTCTTTTAAAATTTTCAAGTACATTTTCCTTTTTATCTCCACGGTCAAAGCCAAGGTTCATTTCAGCATATACACCTTCACTTACACCACCCTTTTTTGTCGAAAAACCGTTTACGATAAAATCAATATTATCAAGTGCATCAAAGGTAATAAACTTAACCTCATTCTTCTCTCTAAGTATTGCATTTTCAGTTAATCTCTTCAATATTCCCTCCGAAAAAAGCTATATCATAATTTCAAATGCATTTTTAATCAGCCTTACATCACTACCGAGTAATGCAACAACATCAAATCTGCACGGCGTTGCTTCATCCAGACCGTTACTGAATAAATACACCATGGCTGCCCTTGAAATCCGTTTTATTTTTCTTGCATCAACTGCCTCCTCAGGGAAACCGTCCTTAATCACTGCACGGTACTTAACCTCGACAAAGCACAAATATCCTTCATTTTCAGCAATGATATCAATTTCTCCCTCACGGCAGTAAAAATTCTGTTTTAATATCCTATATCCGTTTGCTTTAAGAAATAAAACAGTCTCTTCTTCTTTACTGTTTCCTATTGCACGCTTATTCTTAATCCTAATTACGTTTCTCCTTATTATTAATCGGCTTTGCAGGCTTTTGATTCATTTTTTCCTGAATACTGTCAACCCGGTCCACATACATAAGCACATCAACGACAACCTCATAAAGCTCTGGCGGTATATAGTCACCAAAATCAAGCTTTGACAGTGTTTCGGTCAGCTTTTCATCCTTATGTATCGGAATATTCTCGGCTTTCGCACCTTCAATTATTTTCTCGGCAAGTGCTCCGCGACCGGTTGCGATTATTTTCGGTGCTTCATCCCCCGGCTCATAGCCGAGTGCAACCGCTTTTTTATCTTTCTTATCCTGCATCTGTCCTCCGGAAACTAATTAATAAAATTCTTTATGAAGCTTTTTCTGTGAATAGGCGTCGGGCCGGATTTTTGCAGCATTTCAATATGCTCCTTTGTACCATAGCCTTTATTTTTCATAAAACCGTATCCGGGATAAATTTTATCATATTCATCCATCAGATGATCCCTTGTAACCTTTGCAACAATGCTGGCCGCAGCAATTGAAATACTTCTTGCATCCCCCTTTATAATTCCGACCTGCTTAATACTTACCTTCGGAATTACAACAGCATCATTCAGAAGCAAATCGGGAGTTACGTTCAGCTTTTCAACAGCTGCCCTCATGGCCTCATAGGTAGCCTGCAAAATGTTAATTTCGTCTATTCTTTCATTAGATATATCGGCAATTCCGACAGAAACTGCATTATTCATAATAATTTCATAGAGCTCCTCACGTTTTTTCTCAGATAGCTGCTTTGAATCATTAAGATATAAAATGTCGCAGTCCTTCGGGAGTATAACCGCAGCTGCGGTCACCGGTCCGGCAAGCGGTCCTCTTCCGACCTCATCAATGCCGCAGATAAACCTGTATTCACTGTATTTATATTCGAATTCCTTCATTTTTTCCGTACGCGTGCGCTCAGCCAGAAGTAAATCATATTTCTTCTGATACTTAGCTATAAGCTTTTGTACTCCCGGACGCTCGTCAGATATATATTCACTTACTATTTCAGGAATATTATCAACCGGACAATCCGTAAAACATTTTTCGATTTCACACAGTTTTTTATTTGCTTTCACTTATTCATCAACCTTTTCGAGTGTTATTTTTCCGATTTTCGTACTTCTGAAATCATTAATAATAAGCTTTGCGGCTCTTTCCGTATCTGCAGCACCGCCCTTTTTCAGGCAGGCTCTTTTTATTGCAATATCATTCAGCATGATGTTTCCGTCTTCGCATTCATCAATTTCATAACGCTCCTTAAGAATGCCCGGATATTCCTCTGCAAGGAATTTTAAAAGCTCATATGCCATTTCTTCGGGATACAGTATCTCATCATTTATCGAACCGATAAAGGCTATTCTCATGCCAACCTTCTGGTCCTCAAACTTGGGCCAGAGTATTCCGGGTGTATCCAGAAGCTCAACCTCTTTATTTAAGCGTATCCATTGCTTCCCCTTTGTAACACCCGGCTTATTTCCGGTTTTGGTGCATGCTTTTCCCGCAATGCTGTTAATAAAGGTTGATTTACCGACATTGGGGATTCCGGCAATCATTGCACGCACGGGTCTGTTAATAATTCCGCGTTTTCTGTCTCTTTCAATCTTCTCGGCACAGGCCTTTTTTATGAGCTCTATTGTACTTTTTACGCCGGCACCGGTTCTTGAATCCGCCGTATTAACAAGAAAGCCCTGCTTTTCGAAATAACGCTTCCATTCCTCGGTCCTTTTCGCGTCAGCCATATCCGCTTTATTTAAAATTATAATTCTGGCTTTTCCGGTTGCCATTTTATCTATATCCGGATTACGGCTGCTGTTGGGAATTCGTGCATCAAGAATTTCAACAACAGCATCAATTAGCTTTAAATCATCCTGCATCTGTCGCTTTGCCTTTGACATATGCCCGGGATACCATTGATATACCATGCTTATCCTCCGTTACAATTATACAATCATTTATTTTCCGCGTCATCAGCTTCAGTATTTTCTTCCTCAGCATCTGATTTCAAATTCAGTTTACTTATTATTCCGAATTTATTGGTTCTTAACCATGCCGTCCCGATTATTTCTTCCTCAACGACATTGCCGATATTCGCAAATCTGCTGTCTTCACTGTCATTTCTGTTGTCACCGAGAACAAAATACTCATCGTCATCAAGAACAATGGGATTTTCAGCCAGTCCCGGCAAAACAATCGGTTCCACATTAACCTGTTCCTCTATCGGTTCACCGTTTATATATACAACACCTTCAATAATCTGCACGGTTTCACCCGGAAGTCCGATAACCCTTTTTATGCCGTAATAGCTGTGCTCCTTACCGTTTTTCATAAATACTATTATGTCAAATCGCTCAGGAGTTCCGTTTATATATGCGAGTCTGTTAACAAGTATTGTGTCATCCTTTAGCAGTGTCGGACTCATTGAGTCGCCGACCATATTTGTTTTTTCAACCGCAAATTCCGTTATCAGCCATGCCGATGTAATCGTAAATCCGAGGACAAGTACCCAGCGTAAAATTTTGAATAATATTCTTTTTCTTTTTGCTATTCTGTCCTGTCTGTCAAAGTCAAAATCAAAATTCATCTATTATACCTCATTACGCAAAAAGGTGCTGTCAAACGACAGCACCCAGTAATTAACGAATAACTTCCTTAACCTTTGCAGCCTTACCGGTTCTCTGGCGGAGGTAGTTAAGCTTAGCACGTCTAACCTTACCTCTTCTTACAACTTCAACCTTAACAACTACGGGAGAATGTAAAGGCCATGTTTTCTCAACGCCTACACCGTTTGAAGACTTTCTTACGGTAAAGTTCTCTCTTGAACTTCCGTTCTGTCTCTTGGTTACAACACCTTCGAATACCTGCTGTCTCTCACGGTTTCCTTCCTTTACCGTTGCGTATACCCTTACAGTATCACCTACGTTAAAGCTGGGTAATTCGCTCTTCATCTGAGCAGCTTCAATGTTCTTAATAATATCGTTCATCCTGAACCTCCTTAAATTTTGAAGTTCTTACTACCTGGCAAAACATAGAACCTTGGTCTACTGCTCTCGGTACAGAGGAACATCAATTGTCTCACAGAGAAGCATTATATCACGTAATGGAATATAATGCAAGCACTTTTTATTCTGTTCTGAGTGCTACAACAGGGTCCTTCTTGGCAGCGATTCTTGAAGGTAAAAGACCCGCAATAAGTGTCAGGAACATACTGATAAGAACAAGTATTACACCTGCTTTTGTCGGAAGTACTGCAAGACCGCTTATCTCTGTCAGGCTTTCAATAATTGAATTTATCGGTATAAGCATAAGCAGGGTTACAATAATTCCAAGTGCACCTGCGGTAAAACCGACAATAAGTGTCTCAGCGTTAAATACTCGTGAAATATCCTTCTTTGAGGCACCGATTGCACGAAGAATTCCGATTTCCTTTGTGCGCTCAAGTACTGATATATAGGTAATAATACCAATCATAATCGATGATACAATCAGGGAAATTGCAACAAATGCAATCAGTATATAGCTGATGGCATTAATTATTGTGGATACGGATGACATGATAAGACCTACATAATCAGTATATCTAATCATTTCCTCATCACTTTTTCCGTCATTATATCGCTTAATCAGCTCCTCAATATGATCCTTGGCTTCAAAATCCTTGGGGTAGATATTGATAAGTGACGGTACTGTTAAATCTGAAACTCCGATTTTTCTGAGATTCCCTTCATATGTCGCATCTGTTGTGGCGGCCGACATTCCATCCTTGAAGGCCTCAACAATCTGCTGCTCGGACATTCCGTATTCCTGCATCTGCTTAAGAGAATCTGCCACTCCCGCTTGCTGCTCGGGGGGAAGCGTTGAAACATATGCATAAACGTCATCCATTGTCATCTCAACCACTTCTTCACCCGCATCAAAAGCAATGCCGGTAAAAATATCAACATCAGAGTTTTCTTTCTGTTCCTTTACAATTTCACTTTTATTAACTTCATTAATCAGATACTCCATCAAATCGGTTCTGTAACCGATTGTACCTGCAAGTCCCGACATTGCACCGTCGGATGTAGGCTTTAATATACCGACAATCTTTATTTCGAGAGCTTCCTCAAGCTTCTTCATCATATAAACATCGTCTTCTGATTTATCAACCCATATATCATTTTCTTTTGCGTAATAATCCGAATTAACTAAGAGCTTAAAGCTGATATCCATCAGCTCGTCATAGGTATAGGCTTCTGCCGGAGGAAGTTCAACATCCTCGCCCATCATCATCTTTTTGAAGGCCTCACCGAGCTCTTCATTCGGTCGTACTCCAAGTGCATAAAGCGTATAATCGGTAACCTCATAGTTATCGCTTACCAATAAGACAACTTCATCATAGCTTTCCGGCATTCTTCCCTTAACGACCTCATACTGGGATTCCAGGAGCTCTCTGTTATCAATGAGTCTCTGCCATATATCAGTCGACATAACCGTTGTATAGCCGGTATTCTGAGCCATATAAGAATCCATGCCCATCGCACTGAAAACCTGACCCGGATTAACCTGATATATTCCGTTTTCAGTATCTGCACGATAAATATTAATCGGTGTCGAATAAGCGTACTGAATATCAGTAGTATACTGGTTGAACTCTTCCCGGTTTTCTTCGATATATCGCTTGAAATCCTCAAGATTATTTGTCGAAACCTCTTTTATCATCATATTGATGAATCCGGTCATTATTTCAGTAGTGTGAATCTTCTGATCGTTATGTTCGACCTTCTTCATATTACCCTGCATATTCGTCATAAAGCTTGCCATATCTATGGTCTGCTTTTCGATTGATATCGGATAATTTGTCAGTGTATCTTCCTCTACTGAGTTAATATATTCCTGAACTCCGTTAGAAAGCGAAAGAATCAGTGATATTCCTATAATTCCGATGCTTCCCGCAAACGCAGTCAGTATTGTTCTTGCCTTCTTAGTCATCAGATTATTCAGACTTAAGGAAAGTGCCGTAAAGAAGCTCATTGAGGTTTTCTTAATCTTCTTCTTGGCTTCAGCAGCATTCCGGGCTTCTTTTTCCGCCTCTTCCTCACTCTGCTTATAGGGCATTGTGTCTGAAATAATTTTTCCGTCAAGAAGCTTAACAATTCTTGTTGAATACTTCTCAGCAAGCTCGGGATTATGTGTTACCATAATTACAAGCTTCTCTTTTGCAACCTCCTTGAGAATATTCATAACCTGCTCACTTGTAACGGTATCAAGCGCTCCCGTAGGTTCATCCGCAAGTAATATGTCGGGATTATTAACGAGTGCTCTTGCTATTGCAACTCGCTGCATCTGTCCGCCGGACATCTGATTCGGCTTTTTATATATCTGATCCGCAAGTCCTACTTTTTCAAGAGCTTCCTTTGCTCTCTTTCTTCTTTCAGACTTTGATACTCCTGACAGGGTCAGGGCAAGCTCAACATTTGAAAGCACGCTTTGATGAGGAATCAGATTATAGCTCTGAAAAACAAATCCTATTGAATGATTTCTGTAGGAATCCCAATCCCTGTTTTTGTATTTCTTTGTGGAAATACCGTTAATAACAAGATCTCCGCTTGTGTACTTATCTAAACCGCCGATAATATTAAGAAGCGTTGTTTTACCGCAGCCGGAAGGTCCGAGTACCGAAACAAACTCGTTCTTTCTAAACTCAATATCAACTCCGCGCAGTGCCTGCACTTTATTATCGCCTGTCAGATATTCTTTAACAATATTCTTTAACTTAAGCATTTTATCCCTTCCTGAGTTTTCCTCAAAATACAATTTTTGAACGAATGATACCAGATATACAAAAACTATTCAATAGTATAATTATAAACATTCAATTAAATATCATAAAACCTTTTTTCTTTTATCACTTAGCCTTTCAAAAACAAATGCTATAAATATTAGGATTAATTCGGCAACAGTAGCCCATAATCTTGAAACTACAGAAATGATAACCGCATACTCTTCGGGCATAATTAAGGATAAGCCGAGAATCATAATGCCTTCTCTTACACCGATTCCTGAGGGCGCAAAAATGCTTATTATTCCTATGATTGCAGATAAACCGAAAATTCCTCCGGTGTACAGCAGCTTTGATGCATCAAGCGGATATACAGATGCCGACAGCATATAAAATCCGGCACCCACAATAAGCCAGTTGCCTATAAAAAGAACTACTACCTTCAGCATTGCCGGATACGAAATCTGTATCTCCATATCGTTTTTCTTTATTATCTTTCCGATTTTTTTCAAAAAGAAATTTATAATACGCGGATTTATCATTACAAAGAAAACCGCTACCATAGCCGCAGTTATGTAAATATAATCTTTTAGAATATCATTCGGAAAGAAAAACAGCGAAACAATGAACAGAAATGCCGCACCGAGCAATGTACATATGTTTTCAAGAAGAAAGCATATTGTAACCTTTCGCATCGGAATTCCTTCACGCTCATATGCCGGGAATCTTGCTGCTAACATAAAAACCTTACCCGGGATATATTTCCCGAGTATTGAATAAAGATATGACGTAACTGCCTTTTTATAGCCAACCGCAGAGCCGTTTAGCTTTGTAATATAATGCCATAACGAAGCCAGCGTTATTTTATATACAAAGTAAAGCAGCATCGATACCGCAAAAACTCCCGGACTGATTTTTATATCAAGCTGTTTTATATCCTCATAATTAATATAAAAATATCTGACAAGAAAAAATAAAACCAGAACCGCAAATATTATTTTAATTACCTTAAGCAGTTTCTTTTTCAAAACACACCAATCCTTTTAAATGAGTTATCAGAAGCTTAACAGTACTCTTATGAAGCACATATAGTAGTAAATCAGGCGTACCGGCTTCTTGGCAAGTCTTTGCGGATGCTTCTCTGAATACAGTCTGTTTTTTTCCGCCAGGTATCTGGCAAGTCTGTGATTCCACTTTTTGCCTTCACTGCTGTTAAACTTAAATACCAATGCACGCTTCTGACTTCTCACTGCGTCTTTCGCGCTCATATGACTTTCAGAAATATATCCGAGTCGTGCCGCCTCTCTGTACAGCTCATATGCTTCTTCATTTCTGATAATGCATGCGGTATGCTTTATCGGATTATTTTTCATTTCCTTCATCCAGATATCGCCAAAGCTTATATCAGAAGCAAGAGCATAATGATCTTTACAATACATACAGCTCTTTTTCTCAAAAAAGTAAGCGTTTTTATAGGCACATATTGTTTTCGTATATGAAAAGCTTTTGGTACTTCCGTCACTATATAAAACAGATGATATTCCTCTCCAATGTCCTCTTCTGTAATAAAGACGTTCAGCGTTATCAAGGCTTATTCCGGATTTTCGCATTGAAAGCAGAGTTGCTTCCTTGTCATGATTTCCGCTGCAGTAAAGCCCAAGCTTTATAACAATTTTCTTCTTTAACTCTTCATCCTTCTCAATTACTGCCGAAAGTCCCTTCAGCATGCAGGGAGTTAATACTACCGCAAGCCTTCCGTTAAAGCTTCTGAGCATATCAATATGCTTAAGCAGCGGCATATCCATATATATGCTTGAAGAAGCATCAAGAATTTCTTCTTTTGTTGTTGCAATATATGTCCTGTAACCGAGCTCGCCGTTTTTTATCTCTGTTTTCGTTACCCAGGCGCCGTCTATCTTCCCTGTTTCCAGAAGATAAACCAGAAAAGCGGATATCATACCGCCGGAAGCTGCATTCTCCCTTACGGAGGCCTCGGCAGCATAGCCTTTTCTGCAGGCATAATATTCTCCAAGATACTTATCCGGATTGTTCAAATCAAGAACAAATTTGCACTTTTTCGGCTTTGAAAGTATAGAATCCGCAATCTTTGAAATCAGCTCAATATTCTCATATGAGCTTTTTATTACATTATCATAATTACGTTCAATACATTCCAGAATTCTCTTCTGCTCATTTTCGTCTATAAACTGACTGTACTCCCGATACAGTTCTTCCCCGTCAAGCCTCGAAAAGTCTATTGCATATCTTCCGAGCTCAAACATATCAAGCACTTCTTTATACTTATGGCTCCAGCCGATAAGCAAAACCGGCTTTTTCTTTTCCAGAGCGCCTATCATGGTATGAAAACGCGAGGCAATAATACATTTACATACAGAAATATATTCTCTTATCTCTTCAGCCGTCATCTCCTTGTGATACCAGCGTACCTTTTCTTTATTATTGACACCGGAGTATACGGCGTCACATATCATAAGGTCATTATTTCTGGTTTTTTCACTGTTTATTCTTGCTGCATTCGCGATAATAAGAACATTTTTGCCCTCTTTAGTCAGTCTGTCAATAAACCCGGTCATAATTGCCTGATAATTAATCCCGAGCTTATCACATTTCTTATTAACTACAGAGCTTAGTGATATTCCGATAACCTGACCTTTATAAAAATCGTCCTTATCACAGACATCCGCAACCTCTTTTGCTGTTTCTTCATCATCCTCCATGGTAAAGGCACCGTCAGCACAAAGCTTTACGTTTTCAGAAATTCCAATACCCTTCAGATTTTCAAGTGTAATTTCTCCTCTTGCACAAATAAGTCTGCACCGTTTAAGAACAAGCTTCGCAAGAATTCTGTTTATTACATTTTTAAATGGTCCGACTGCCTGTGAATACTTTACAACCGGAACGCCAATCAGCATCGGAACTGCCATGCAAACAAAGGCATATGAATTCATGATTATTCCGCGGCTGTCAACAAAAGATATTCCTGCCATGTCGACAACCATATCAGTATTTTGATATGCCTTTATTATTTTATATTTTCCGAGAAGCTTTTTTACCCCCGGAATCCATCCGAAAATCCGGTAAAGTATCGCTAACGGAAAAGCAATAAAAAGCAGGTGTTCCGGTTTGCAGGAAATAATTCTTACAAAATCATACGGAACCTGCTTTCTGTCTTCGCCAGGATATACGGACATCAGGTTTATGTTAAGCCTGTGTCCGTATCTTTTATATAATTGTTTAATCCCGCTTTGAAGCATTGCGGCCGCGCCCTTGTTTCCGCTATAGCTCGCAGCCGTAATTGCTATATTTATATCCCTCAAATTTCCCTCCGGTTAAATGCAGCCTATTCAGACTTTTTTTCGGCTTCATTTCTGAACTTTTCAAAATCATAATCAGTTTTTCTTACATGATATTGTATATCCTCAAGAAGCTTTCTGTTTGCTGCAATAATATCGGCCTGCAGTCCTATCATAAAGGTTTGAAAGCCTATCAGCAATAAAACCGCAGTAAGTATTAATGATTGTATATGCCCTGCGCCTTCTCCCATCGCCAGATAAACAACAAAGCGTATTCCGAGGGCAAGTCCCGCAAGGAATAACAGCATTCCTATTATTCCAAAAAATTTAAGAGGCTTATACATCATAAAGGATCTTATGATTGTAACCGTAGACCTTTTAACATACCCGAACATACTGTGGAACAGTCTTGATTTTCTAAGCTCAGGATTTGTTCTTATAGGCACGGAGGTCATCGCAGTTCTGTTCTGACCTGCCTGAATAATTGTTTCAAGTGTATAGGTATACTCATTAACAACATTAAGGCGCATTGCCGCTTCTCTGCTGTAAGCACGAAATCCGCTCGGAGCATCCGGGATTTCCGTCTTCGATGCTACTCTCACGGTCCAACTTCCGAGATGCTGCAGTTTTTTCTTAAGCGGTGAAAAATGCTCGGTTTTGTCAATCGGACGCTCTCCTATAACAATATCCGCTTTTTCGTCTATTATCGGTCTTACAAGCTTTTCAATGTCTTCACCGCAATACTGATTATCGGCATCGGTATTTACAATAATATCCGCGCCGTTTCGCAGTGCCGCGTCGATTCCCGCCATAAAGCCCTTTGCAAGACCTCTGTTGCATCTGAAGTTTACAACATAATTTATTCCCCATTCCCTTGCAGCTTCAACGGTATTATCAGTACTTCCGTCATTAATTATCATATACTCAATTGTATCAATACCGTCAATGTGCTTAGGCAGTGCATCCAGTGCAATCTTTAAGGTCTTTTCTTCATTATAGCAGGGTATTTGTATAATCAGCTTCATATATTCCTCCCGTTTCGAAGCATGTATACTTTATTTCTCAAGCTTCTCGCGGATAGCCTTAATAAATTCAAGACTGTTTACGCGCTTTGCATTTTTATTTGTAGTTATTGATGCAAGATCACCTGTCATAATACCGGATTCAATTGTATCAATTGTGGCTCTTTCAAGCTTCTCGCCAAATTCGGTCAGCTCCTTATTGTTGTCAAGCTCGCCGCGCTTCTTTAAAGCACCTGACCATGCAAATATTGTAGCAACTGAATTGGTTGAGGTTTCTTTTCCTTCACGATGCATGTAGTAATGACGCTGAACGGTTCCGTGAGCTGCCTCATACTCATATTTTCCGTCGGGTGAAACAAGAACCGAGGTCATCATTCCGAGTGAACCGTATGCAGTTGCAAGCATATCGCTCATAACATCACCGTCATAATTCTTGCATGCCCAGATAATTCCGCCCTCCGAACGTACGATTCTTACAACAACGTCATCGATAAGAGTATAAAGATAGGTTATTCCAAGCTGCTCGAACTTTTCTTTATATTCGTTATCATAAATCTCCTGGAAGATATCTTTAAAGGTATGGTCGTATTTCTTTGATATTGTATCCTTTGTTGCAAACCAGAGGCTCTGCTTTGTATCAACGGCAAAATTGAAGCAGCTTCTCGCAAAGCTTTCAATTGATGCATTTATGTTATGTGTTCCCTGAATAATTCCGGGCTGCTTAAACTCATGTATTGTTTCACGAATCTCGGTACCATCCTCTGCCGTAAACACAAGCTCAGCCTTACCGGGTCTGTCAATCTTCATCTCAACAGCCTTATACACATCTCCGTATGCATGACGTGCAATGGTAATCGGCCTTTTCCAGTGAGGAAGGTAAGGCTCAATGCCTTTAACAAGAATAGGGGCTCTGAAAACCGTTCCGTCAAGGATTGCCCTTATTGTTCCGTTAGGGCTCTTCCACATCTGCTTAAGATTATATTCCTCAACTCTTGCTGCATTAGGGGTTATAGTTGCACACTTAACGCCAACACCGTATTTCTTAATCGCATTTGCCGCATCAACCGTAACCTTATCGTCGGTTTCATCACGGTATTCAAGTCCGAGGTCGTAATACTCCGTTTTTAAGTCAATAAAAGGATTTAAGAGCTCGTCCTTAATCATCTGCCAGAGCACACGTGTCATTTCATCTCCGTCCATTTCAACAATGGGAGTAGTCATTTTTATCTTTTCCATATCAGATTAATATCTCCAATTCAATTTGTTTTATAGAAGTTTATCAGGCAGCCCGCAAGAATAATCTTTCTTTCATCATCTGTAAGCTCACCAACGGAAAGCTCGGTTTCAACAACCGTATCCTTTACGATATAAGCCTTAATGCAGTCATTTTTTTCCTCGATGGCTTTTCTGATTCCGGGAATATATATATAATCGCCGTTTCCGAACTTAAGCTCTTCATTAATAATAAACGGTATCATACCCCAGTTAATAAGATTCGAACGGTATCTCTTTGTGGCATATTCGTTTGCAATATTTGCCCAGCCTCCGAGTACCTTCTGACATGATGCAGCCTGCTCTCTTGCTGAACCGTCTCCGGGCTTAATCGCAAAAATTGTACTTCCTATTGCAGTATTCTCTCTGTCAAAATCGAAATTCTTTTCAAGAACACCAATTACCCTTTCAAGCTCATCCTTAAGCTCGGGCTCAGAAGTATTTGCACCGCGTCTTGCAAGCTCAAGCTCACGAACCTTTTTTGCTCCCGGAACATAGTCGGGATCCTTTCTTGAAAGTGTAAATTCAGCAAGTCCCAAAGGATTTGAACGATATGAAGAGGTTTCACCCGAAGGTATAAGCTCATCCGTTGTCGTTACCGGATCATGAATCTCAGATACAACCTTAAGAATTATATCATCTGTAAGAGATGTCATCTCAGGCCAGTCCTTAATATTGGGTCCGAAATGGATTTCTGTTTCAGGCTCGGGCTTACCTACGCAATCAAGCACTCTCTTTTCATAAATTGTTCTATCGAAGAAGTACTTAGGCTTTGTAAAATCAACACCGTCAAGCTCATCAGCACCCGTAAGGAAGCCTTTACATGCAGCTGTTGCGGCAATTGATTTTGCATCCATAAGAGCAACCGATGCAATCTGACCGTTCTGAAGCTTTGAGCCTTCACGGTTCGGGAAGTTTCTTGTTGAATGTCTTATGCTGAAGGCATTGTTTGCAGGGGTATCTCCCGCACCAAAGCAGGGACCGCAGAAAGCTGTTTTAATAACCGCACCTGCAGCAAGCAGATTCGCAGCCGCACCGTTTCTGATAAGCTCCATATATACAGGCACTGATGCAGGATAAACACTGAGGGAGAAGCCGCCGTTACCGATATCGGCACCCTTTAATATATCCGCAGCATCACAAATATTTTCAAATCCGCCGCCCGCACAGCCTGCAATAAGACCCTGATCAACATAAAGCTTACCGTCAATAACCTTATCGGTAAGTGAAAACTCAGCCTTATCTCCAAAGCTTACCTTTGCACGCTTTTCGCAATCCTCAAGGTAATACTGTAAATCAGCCTTAACATCGGCAATCGGAAATGCCTTACTCGGATGGAAAGGCATCGCAATCATCGGTCTAATTTCGGATAAGTTAATTTTTATTGCACCGTCGTAATATGTAACAGCTTCAGGCTTAAGCTCCTCATATTCTTCAACTCTTCCGTGTATTTCATACCACTCCTTAACCTTCTCATCTGTAACCCATATTGAAGAAAGGCAGGTTGTTTCGGTAGTCATTACATCAACGCCGATTCTAAAATCAACCGAAAGCTTGTTTACACCCGGACCAACGAATTCCATTACACAATTCTTTACATATCCGTTATCAAAGGTTGCGGCAACAATTGCAAGTGCAACGTCATGAGGACCTACACCCTTAATCGGCTCACCCTCAAGGTAAACAGCAACAACCTTAGGCATATTAATATCATAGGTTCTTCCGCAAAGCTGCTTTGCAAGCTCTCCTCCGCCTTCGCCGACAGCTATTGTTCCAAGCGCACCATATCTTGTATGACTGTCAGAACCAAGAATCATCTTACCGCAGCCAGCCATCATTTCACGTGCATACTGATGAATTACCGCCTGATGAGGGGGTACGTAAACACCGCCGTACTTTTTAGCACAGGACAGTCCAAACATATGGTCATCCTCATTAATGGTTCCTCCAACCGCACATAAGCTGTTATGACAGTTTGTAAGCACATACGGAAGCGGGAATTCCTTCAGTCCGCTTGCACGTGCCGTCTGAATAATTCCGACATAGGTTATGTCATGTGAGGTAATTTTATCAAATTTAATTTTCAGCTTTTCTTCACTATTTGAAGTATTGTGCGCAAGAAGAATCTTCCGGCCCATTGTTCCTTTTTTGTCATTTTCTTTAACAGGCGTTCTTCCAGTCTTTTTTTCGACAATGCAAAGACCCTCATTGTCAGCTTCAATCAATTCATTTCCATTGATTAAATAAGCACCGTTTTTTAAGAGTTCCATAACCTTTCCTCCTGAATCTTTACTTTCTTTTTCCTTTAATCCTTGCCTTTTTCATAAGTCCGCGAATATATTCAAAGGTTTTATCCTCACCCTCCTCGGCAAGCATGAGCAGCAGACGCTCAAGAAAATCCGAGGTCTCGGGATGAATTGTTCTTCTGGCTCTTCCTCTGTCAAAATACTCGTAGGGACTTCTATCTGTATATTTTTCCTTCAGATATACTTTTCCGGCAGCAACTCTGTCACAAAACATTTCAATAACATATTTTAGCGGCATTTTCACAGGCATCACTTTATTTGCTTCGATATTATAATCTGTCCAGTACTCAAAATGATGCTTGTTTCTGCCCTTATGATGCATCCATGCTTTTGAATAGCCGTAGGCCTCACGTTCACCCTCATTCGGGCTTCTGTCACCACGGAAATACAAAATTCCGTATTTAAATTCATCAGGACTGAATTTACTTAAATCATGTAATAATCCCTGAATCGGGATTCCTGCCTTTTTACAATGCTCGGATACAATCCTTTTATGATTCAAAATCGTTTTTAAATGCATATATCCGTTAGAAATCTTCTGTCTGTCAATCATTATACTCCTCTTTCATATATAAATAAACAACTGCTTTAATTTATATGCATTTTAATGCATTTCCGATATCAAACAGCCTGTCATATACCAGATGCGGTTTTGTTTTTGAACATTCAATATCAGCAACCTTAGTTTCACCCGAAAGTACCAGAATTCCGTAAGCACCGTTGTTAACTCCGACTGCAACATCAGTATAAAGTCTGTCACCGATAAAAGCAATCTTGCTTCTGTCAATTTTTTTAACTTCGGAAATCATATCAACGGTTTCTTTATTAGGTTTACCAAGAATCTTAGGGGTTTTTCCCGTCGAAAGGTTGATTGCGGCAATAAATGCACCACAGTCGGGAATAAAGCCGTCTTTGACCGGACAGTTAATATCGGGATGTGTAGCAATATACTCGGCACCGTTTCTGATAAGCGTGCAGGCTTTCTCAAGCTTTTCGTAGGTAAGGGTCATATCAAATGCAACCACAACTATATCTGCTGCTTCATCCGTACCGTTAGTTAAATGTATCCCGGCCTCCTTAAAGCTTTCCTCAAGAACCGGTGTACCAAGCAAATAAACGCTCCTGCCTTTTCGCTCTGTATTCAGAAATGCCGTGGTTATATCACCGGAGGTCATTATATCTTTCTCTCCGATAAAGCAATTCATTTTTGAAAGCTTTTCAATATACTTTCTCTTATCCTTAGACGAATTGTTTGTAAAGAATATATATTTTTTACCGCAGTCCTTAACTGCTTCAAGAAACTCAAGCGAACCCTCAATAATATCATCGCTTAAATAGAAGGTTCCGTCCATGTCAAGGACAAATAACTCTGTATTATTAAGAAGCTCTTTTTCGAATTTATCCATAATTACCTCATAATAAAATTATTCTTTACCAAACAGCCTTTCAATGATACCGGCGAACAAAGGAAGCACCAGCGCCGATATTACTGACTGTACGATAATCATTATACCCATATCCTTGTTAATCCTCTCAAACTGGAAGAAGCCGTCAAAAAACAGAAAAGCAATGCAGAAAACCGCAACCAGTCCAAGAAACATAATTCCACGGAAAACGTTAAACGGTATGCAAAGCCTGAACAGCACCATAAAGGATACGGCTGCAGTCATTACAACGCAAACTGTTGAAATCATGCCATCGTTTAATCCGAGACTTTTTCCGACATAAATGCATGAAATTACATTAGCAACCACCAGTATACCACCGGGAATTGATTTACGCATTACATTTTTAAAAAATCGTCCCTTTACAACCTCATAATTGGGCTCAAGTGCAAGAAGAAACGACGGAATACCGATTGTCAGTGCATTAATCAGAGTCATCTGAATCGGCATAAAGGGATACGGTTCGCTTATGAATGCAAAGATCACCGCAAGTATAAATGCATATACCGTTTTTTCCAGAAACAGGGCTGCAGAACGCTCAAGATTATTAATTGAACGTCTTCCTTCCGCAACAACCTTCGGCATTGCGGAAAAGTTTGAATCAAGAAGCACAAGCTTTGATACATTTCTTGCCGCATCACTTCCCGAACGCATGGCAACCGAGCAGTCCGCCTCCTTTAATGCCAGAACATCATTCACGCCGTCACCCGTCATTCCGACTGTATATTTCATCTTCTTAAAGGCTTTTACAAGCTGAAGCTTTTGCTGAGGTGTAACTCTGCCGAACACCGTATATTTTTCTGCAGCTTTTTCAATATCCTTTTCAGTTTTTAAAACACCGGCATCAATGTAATCATCAGCTCCGCTTAAGCCTGCTCTTTTTGCAACGGATGCAACCGTAGCCGGATTATCACCTGAAATAACCTTTATTTTTACACCCTGCTCTGCAAAGAATCGAAGTGTTTCTTCAGCATCATCCCTTATTTTATCCTCAATAACAAACAGACACAGAGGGTAATACTCTTTTGATGTATATTCATCATTCTTTATTTTCTCATTTTCATTGTAAAGCAGTGCAAGTACTCTGTATCCGGCTTCTGCATACTCATCTGCCTTACTTGAAAGCTCCTCAAAGTCCTTGTCCTTCAAAAGCTTATCAGCGGCCCCCAGATAAAGCGTACCGAATTTTTCAAAGGAAACGGCACTTCTCTTCTTTTCTGACGAAAACTCCTCGCACTCCAGAATTCTACGGTTTATGCAGTCCGTATCAATTGCTCCGTAGTATTCTCTTATTGCTTCTGTTGTCGGATTTGTATCCTTAAAACAATCAGCAAAATACTTAATAAGCGAATCTTTGTTAATTCCCTTCAAAGAATCCGGCATTTTTATGTAAGTATTATCAAGAGTTTCCCGAAGAACAAGCTTTCCTTCCGTAATTGTACCGGTTTTATCGAGGCACAGCATATTAACCCTGGCAAGCGTTTCAATACAGAAAAGCTCCTGAACCAGAGTCTGCTCACGCGAAAGCCTTATAACACTGACCGCAAGAACAGCACTCGTAAGCAGCACAAGTCCCTCCGGAATCATTGAGATAATAGCTGCAACGGTACTTACAACAGCCTCATCGAAATTCTGTCCAACATTATTTATCTGTCTGTAAAAAAGAATTGCTGATAACGGAATTATGCATACGGATACTATTCTTATGATCGTTCTGATTGCCTTCATCATCTCAGAATTAACATTAGGCATCGTCTTTGCCTGCTGCATTATTTTATATGAATAATTCTCTGCACCCACATGAATAATTCTGGCATAAGCACGGCCGCTTGTTATGAAGCTTCCCGACAATAGAGCTGAGCCCTTTCTTTTAAGCTGCGGCTCTGACTCTCCTGTAAGAAGACTTTCATTTACATAGCATTCGCCTTCTGTTACCTCGGAATCCGCACATACCTGATCACCGCGCTTTAATATAATAATATCTCCGAGAACCAGCTCATCTGTTGCGACCTCACATTCAATACCGTCTCTGATTGCATGCGATTTCGGAGCAGTCATGATTGCAAGTCTGTCTATAACGCTTTTAGCACGTATTTCCTGGAAAATTCCAATTCCGACATTACAAATAATGATTCCCATAAACAGCATATTTTTATAGGAACCGACAACAGCCACCATTATTGCAAGGACAACATTAATTAAATTAAACAATGTACAGGTATTATCTCTGACTATCTCAGCAACGGATTTTGTTTTAATTGTACCTGCCTTATTAACAAAACCCTTTGCCTTAAGCTCTTCAACTTCCTTGCCCGAAAGCCCCGAAATATTCCCTAAGTTATCTGAAGCCATTATTTTCTCATTTCCTTACATTTTGATTTTCACAAGCCCTTACTGTATGCTCGGCAAGAATAGTGCTTGTTACACTTCCGACGCCTCCGGGTACGGGTGTTATCATTCCTACCAAAGGCTCTACCTCATCAAATTTAACATCTCCGCATATTCCCTTCTCGCCGTCAGGACGTGCGTTAATTCCGACATCTATAACAATACAGCCTTCCTTTGCTTCACGAACATGCATTTCCCGTAAAAGCTCAGCTTTTCCTGCTGCTGTCACTATAATATCGGCATCCTTACATTTTTGCGCTATATCTATAGTTTTTGAATTACAGCAGGTAACCGTTGCCCCTCTTTCTATAAGAAGCATAACCAGTGGTCTGCCTATAACGAGGCTTCTTCCTATTACAACAGCATTTTTCCCGCGGCAGTCAATCTTTTTATAATCAAGCACTTTTATTACCGCTTCTGCCGTACAGGGCAAAAATCCGTCATTTTTTCCGGTTGCAAGTGCTGCCCAGTTTCCGTCACCAATACAGTCAACATCCTTTTCCTTTGCAATAATTCTTTCAATCGCAGTTATATCAAGATGCTTCGGTAATGGTCTGAAAAGCATGATTCCGTTTATCGCAGGATTATTATTAAGCTCCTCAACCTTTTTCTCCAGCAGCTCCTGACTAATGCCCTCATCAAGCACGGTTCGTCCGTACTCAATACCGATTTCATCACAAACCTTTATTATTCCTCTTTCATAGGATTTATTACCCACATCCTCACCAACACAAATGGTTTCAAGATGCGGTACAATTCCTTTATTTTTCAGCTCCGAAGTTTTTTCCTTTAATTCATTTTTTATTAATAACGATATATCTGCACCATAAATAATTTCTG
>JAZNKQ010000019.1:0-13718 GCA_045578645.1 Lachnospiraceae bacterium | reverse complement strand
GTTATCAAAGCCAACAAAGGTTCTTTCCCAGACGGGCAGGGCAAAGGTCGCAGGCTTTACCTCCTGAAATGCCATTGTCCAACCCCATAACGGTATGTACTTAAATATAATTACCCATATCACGAACGGAACTGACATTAACAATAAATACTTTTGTTTAAATAACAGGCTCAGTGAGATTTTTCTTTTTCTCTTCTTAAGCTTTTCTTCTTTATCTGCCATGATCCTACCCTTTCGTTTCATATGATGATGTCATTATAAATTATGTAAAAAATAAAACAACCGTTAAAAGCGGTCGAAAAAATACAGTCATTTTTCTCTTTTTTAAGAAAAACGACTGTATAAATTGACTGTATTATGTTTATTATTTCATCTTATCTGCCGGCAAACGCAGGCTTACAGTGGTTCCTACATTCACCTCTGAATAAATATGAATCCGATATTCATCTCCGTAATTCAGCTTAATTCTCTGGTTAATATTGTAGAGACCGATGCTCTTACTCCTGCTCATATCCCGGACCTCGATATCCTCACGCAGCTTTTGAAGCACCGTATCCTCCATACCCCGGCCGTTATCCGTAACATCAATACACATAAGCTGTTCACCCGCCGTCTCCTGAAGGTAAACGGATACCTCTATTTTGCCGCCGGCAGCTGAGCTTTCTATTCCGTGCAGCATTGCATTTTCCACAACCGGCTGTAAAAGCAGGGGCAAAATTCTGAAATCTCTTAAATCTAATCCATCTGCTATTTTCTTTTCGTACTGTATCCGCTCTCCGAACCGAAGCTTTTGAATCATAACATAGGTTTCAACATGCTTAAGCTCCTCTTCAAGCGTTGAAAACGCAGTACCTGTGTTCTCCAAAACATACCGCAGTGATTTACCGAGCAGCTTAATAGCGGTCGCAACCTCCATATCACCAACCGTAAAGGATTTCATGCGGATTGTCTCAAGCGTATTATATAAGAAGTGCGGATTAATCTGACTGGCAAGCATTTTGAATTCCATATCAAGCTGCTGAATTTGCAGCTCCTTCTCATTAATCTGCGCTTTATATACCATTGCTTCCTGTGCCTTAATATTCTGCACCATTATCTGCAAATCACGGAAAGCCTCCGTAAGCTCGTCGTTTCCTTTAAATGACGCAATAAGCTCATAGTCCCGGTTGCTGGCTTTATGGATTTCCTGCCTGAGTATATTTACTCTTTTTGTAAAATATCCGGTAAAAATATGAATCATAATACCCGGAATGATAATGGCAAGCATAATAATCAGTATACAAATGTTTCTGGTATATTCAATATTTGAATAGCCCTCATCATTAATCGTACATATGTATATTTTTGAGGTTGTCTGGTAGGTATGCAGTGAAAAAATCTTAACAAAACACTTTTTACCGTTCAGCTCCTCCTGTCCCAGATAACGGTAATACGGCTCGCTGTAATCAATATCAAGCAGCTGCCTTTGATTATACCTGCTCCGGTCTGAGCTGTAGAAAATGTCTTCTTCGTCAACAGATAACATATTTATATACTCGTTACTGTCTATTCGCATATTAAGATAATTTTCATTTATTTTTATCACAAGTACGGCCTGATAAGGTGACTCTACCAGTGTAATCTTTCTGATCAGACAAAGCTTAAGATATCCGCTCTCTTCATCCGGCATTCCGTGCCAGAAGGCACCGGATTGCGAAACGGCACGCTGATACCAGTCGGTATTCACTACTACGTCCGTTGCCTGCATAAATTGCTTGTATTCGGTTATTCCCGGATTATCCGTATAAATGAATATATCCTTAATCTCTGTATTTTTCTGCTCATAATTATCAAGAATCGTAATACTGTTTACCGCTTCTATGTAATCCATTTTAGATTCGTGGGTTGTTGACAAAACCTTTCTCAAATCCGAATCAAAATAGATATCCTTAGAAATATTATACATGCGGGACGTAAGCTCAAATAAAACGTTTCTTACATGAAAATTATCCGCCTCAACCAAATCCCTGTGATAATCTTCCATCATACGATAATTGTTGATTAGCAGAAACATACCAACCGTTATTACCGGTACTACCACGACAACAGCATATACGGCATACAGCTGCTGCCTGATGGTTGCCTTATTGAATATCTTCAATCGCTCTGCAATTTCACTGATAAATCTCATATTTATCCCCACTCCGGAAAGAATCTGCCTATACCGTTATTTTTCTCTCCTCATGCTCCCTGGCAACCTCTTCCGGCGTCTTCTCTCGTAATCTGGCGGCTCCGCGATATTCCTTTACAGGAATCAGATTTCCTTTTGAAAGATTTTCCTTTGCCTGCTTTACGGCAGCTGTATACTGAGGCAGCCATTGTTCCTGTGCCACAAGCATTTCATCAACCATCTGCCATATTTCAGGGGGATTACAAACAGCACCTGTAAGAGGATCCATAAGCGCAGCCTGCTTTAACAGATTAACATCTCCGTTCACGGCTGCCTCAACTGACAGCCGCTGAACCCATATGGACTGCGAACATACAGCCGCACATCCAAGCGGCAGATCGCCCACCTTCGGTACACTGATACCGTTTCCGTCAACATAACACGGTACCTCAACAACCGATTCATCCGGCAGATTTGTGATACAGCCCTCATTCATAACATTTAAATGACCTCTGTAAACCCTGCCTGTCTCAAGTGCCTCTATTATATACGAGCAATGCTCTTTTCCGCGCTCAGAGCCGTCAAGCTTCTTCGGCTGCTCCTTTAAGATCTTAGGGTAATCGGTTTCGAACCAATTCCTCTCCTCTCTTGTAACACGCAGATATCCGCCGGTCTCACCGTTAATCCAGCAGTTCAGACTTATCCAGTCCGCAATCTCCTGCGGACGCTTCCGATACCATGCAACATATTCTGAAAGATGTCCGTTTGACTCGGTGGAATAATACCCGAAGCGTCGTAAAACATCGATGCGGACCTTTTCCGTTTCGCTGTACTCCTTATGCGCCTCAAATCCCGCAAGCAGCTTCGGCAGCATATCCTCACCCTTATGCTTTACAGAAATATACCAGGTCTGATGATTGATTCCGGCACAGATAACATCCAGCTCCTCTCTCGGAATACCGAGAACCTCTGCTATCTGCATCTCACCATGAATCTCGCCGTGGCACAGACCTATGGTCTTTACCTTTCCGTACTTATTGCATGCCCAGGTTGCCATTGCATTAGGATTAGAGTAATTAAGCATAATCGCTCCCGGCTCGGCAACCTCTCTTATATCCTTACAAAAATCAAGCATCGCGGCAATTACTCTCTGTCCGTACATGATACCGCCGATGCACAGGGTATCTCCGACGCACTGGTCAACACCATATTTCAGCGGAATCTCAATATCGGTTTCAAATGCCTCCAGCCCGCCGACCCTGACACAATTGATAATATATCTTGCGTTTTTAAATGCCTCTCTTCTGTCTGTAGTTGCCTGAATTGTAATGGGAATCTGATTGGCATCAAGATCCCTCTGGCATAATGCCCTTGTTTTCTCCAGATTGTCAGCATTGATATCCGTAAATGAAATTTCGATATTATGAAATTCCGGCACGGACAAAATGTCCGTAAAAAGCGTTCTGGCAAAAACAAGACTTCCTGCTCCGATAAATGCAACTTTGAAACTCATGATACCATCTCCTCTCGTAATATACAAAATCAGTTATTGTACATAATAGGATTTAGACTATTACTAAATCGGGTATCCCATCCCGAGAAATGTCCGTTTTCTCTCAATCATTTCATCAATTCTTGAAATGTAACCGGCCACATCCTTAACATTCTCGACACGCTCAAACCGCTTCTCGCCCTTAAAAACAAACTTTGATGAAGCACCGGCTCCGAGCGCAAGAATAATCTGCTTTTCTTCCATAATGAGAATATTATACAGACCCTCCTTACCAGGCCTTGCATAGCCTACATTTTCAAGATTCTCAGTCATGTTCTTCTGTCTGTACAGGTAATACGGTTCATAGCCGTGAGTCCTCATGTATTCCGCCGAAAGCTCAAGCATACCGGATACATTAACTGCCTCAAGACCGGCATATTTATCCTTGTCCGTACACAGCCGTGCCGCTCGCTTAAGCGCCAGCGTATGTACTGTGATGCTGTCGGGATTGAGCTTCTCAACCTCGCCTAAGGTATAGGCAAAATCCTCCGGATTCTCACCTGATAAGCCGGCAATCAAATCCATATTTATATTATCAAAGCCAAGACTGCGGGCAAGCATAAATGCGTCAATAACCTGCTGCGGAGTATGCCTCCTTCCGATTACCTCAAGTGTTCTTTCCACCATACTCTGAGGATTAATCGAAATTCTTGTTACACCCTCCTCCTTAAGCATACGGAGCTTTTCCTCCGTAACGCTGTCGGGACGTCCCGCCTCTACCGTAAATTCTGCTACATTTTCCATCGGGAAGCAGCTCTTTACCGTCTGTATCAGCTCACGCAGCTGTCCTGCGCTAAGGGAAGTGGGTGTTCCTCCGCCAAAATATACCGTTTCAAGCTTCCTCTCCGGAAAGCATTCCGAAGCAAAACTTATTTCCTTTTTAAGAGCCTCTATATACGGCTCAATATATGCTTTAAAGCGCTCAATCGGGTGTGAACCAAAGGAGCAGTAATTGCATATACTCGGACAAAACGGAATACCGACATACAGACTGTATCCGTTTTTATAGTCCATTTCATTAAGCAGTCTCATTTCCTTTGCTGCCACACGATGTGCCAGCACCGCCTTTTCTTCCGAGCAGTAATACTGCTTCTTCATATACGGCAGGCTGTCAAGCCTACCCTCCTCAAGCCTCTCAAGAAGAAGCTTTGTCGGTCTTACTCCGGTCAGAATCCCCCATTTAAGCTCCTGTCCGGTATATTCGGAGCATGCTCTGTACAGGGCACGTAACAGCTGATTTCGATAATCCCTGTGATAATCCGATTCGTTATCCGCCTCTGATTCAATGCTTTCATTAATGCATATTTCACCAAGAATTATCTTGAAGCTTTTATCCTCCGTTACCAGTATAATAGTTAAAAAGGCGCCATCGCCGGTCCTGCAATCCTGCATATCCGAAGCCTCAAAATGCTCCGCCGTCTGCGCCCTTTCAGGAAAAAATGCTTTTATCAGGGGTCTTACATCCTGCTCAAAATCATTTCCGTATATTTTAATATGAACCATATAAACCACTCCGAAAATAGTTACTCGTAATACGCACCGTCGCGCATATAGAAATTATTACGTATTTCATAGCCTATGGCACTGCGCTCACCATGTCCCGGAAATACCTCTGTATCCTCAGGCAGCACTGCCAGACGGTTTCTTAAGGATTCAACCAGCAGATGACTGTTTCCCGTAGGTAAATCGGTTCTTCCTATGCTCTCCCTAAAAAGTGTATCACCCGAAAACAGGCATTTTTCAGCAGGTATATAGTAGCACACCGCTCCGCGGGTATGACCGGGAGTGTGTATTACTTTAATCTCAAAGCCTGCTATATTAAGCGTCTGTCCGTCCTCAAGCAGACAATCCGCTTCAACCGAATACTCATTTCCTACCATTAAAGAACAATTTAGCATCGGTGATGAAAGCAATTCGCTCTCCTTAATCCCCGCATAAACCGGAATTCCGATTCTGCCCGATTCCGCACAGCGTAGCTCATTAACCGCCATAATATGGTCAAAATGTCCGTGTGTAAGCAAAATCGCACATAAGCTGAGCTTATTTTCCTGAAGGAAAGAGGATATTCTGCCTGCATCATCACCGGGGTCAATCACAAAAGCTTCTCCAGAGGCTTCGTTACTTACAATATAGCAATTAGTTTCAACCGCTCCTACATTCAGCAGATCAATTCGCATATTCCTCTCCTCCCTGTTTATTAAGCCAATCAGCCCATTGAACGTTCAATATCAAGGACGCTCTCAACATTTCTCAGCTTTCCGATAATGGTATTGAGAGTTTCGGTATCCTTAATATCAAAACCGATAATTATTGTAGCCGTGCCCTGTTTACTTGTACGTACATTCATTGATGAAACGTCAATGTCATTCTCGGTAAGTATCTTTGATATACCGAGCAGTACGCCGGGTCTGTTGTGCGCAAAAATCTTAATCTCAGCTGAAAACAGCTGCTTCTCGGATTTCTCCGAGGTACTGTTCCATTCAGCCGGAACAAGTCTCATTCTCTCATTCTCAGAAAGATTGATAACATTTATGCAGTCCGTTCTGTGAATTGAAACACCGCGACCTCTTGTAACATATCCAACAATTTCGTCTCCGGGAACCGGTGAGCAGCATTTTGAAAAATGAACCGCAACATCGTTAACACCCTGTACAACTATACTTCCCTTAGACGCAAGAATAGGCTTCTTTTCCATGGTAATCTCGGTAATAGCCTCGAGTACCTTTTCGTCGGTCATCTCCTTCTTCTGCTTCTTTTCATATTCGTCAAGAAGCTTACCTACAATCTGACCTTCCTTAAGACCGCCGTGTCCGATAGCCGCATAAACCGAATCCCACTCCCGATAGCCGTATTTACGAAGTACCGGCTCAGTAAACTCATTCTTCATAAGATTGCTGAGTACGATATTCTTGGATTTACAATAGTCAGCAATCATTTCCTTACCCTTGACTATGTTCTCCTCTTTGAACTCAGCCTTAAACCACTGGTTAATCTTATTCTTTGCCTGAGTTGTTTTAACAAGCTTCAGCCAGTCACGACTCGGTCCCTTAGAATTCTGCGATGTAATTATCTCAATCTGGTCACCGTTCTGAATTACATAATCAAAGGTAACCAGCTTATTATTAACTCTGGCTCCGACCATTTTATTTCCTACGGCACTGTGAATGCTGTAGGCAAAGTCAATCGGAGTAGACCCTACGGTAAGATTCTTAACCTCACCGGTCGGTGTAAAGCAGAATACGCTGTCAGAAAACAAATCAAGGTCATCCTTAAGAAGACTTAAGAATTCTTTATTATCCGACAAATCCTTCTGCCATTCAAGAATCTGACGAAGCCATGTCAGCTTCGCCTCCTCTGAATCGGGAGACATTTTGCCCTCGGGGTCAACCTTATATTTCCAGTGAGCAGCAATACCGTACTCAGCGGTTTTATGCATGTCATAAGTACGAATCTGAATTTCAAAGGGCTGTCCCTTGGTACTTATGAGCGTTGTATGAAGCGACTGATACATATTCGGCTTAGGCATTGCAATATAATCCTTAAACCTGCCGGGTATGGGCTTATACATCTCATGAATAATTCCGAGTGCGGCATAGCAGTCCTTAACACTGTGCACAATTATGCGCACTGCAAAAAGGTCGTAAACCTGATCAAGCGTTTTGTTCTGATTTACCATCTTTTTATATATGCTGAAAAGATGCTTAACACGACCGTTAACTCTTGCGGAAATGTTTGCATCCTCAATATGACTTCCAACCTCTTCTACAATTTCATGTATGAAATTTTCCTTCTCCGCAAGCTTTAATGAAACCTTTTCGGAAAGATCCTTATATACAACCGGTTCAAGATATTTAAGCGATAAGTCATCCAGCTCAATCTTCAGCTTTGAAATACCGAGACGCTGTGCAATGGGCGCATATATATCCATTGTTTCTCTTGCCTTTTCATACTGCTTATGCGGAGGCTGGTACTGCATGGTTCGCATATTATGAAGTCTGTCGGCAAGCTTTATCAGAATAACCCTGATATCCTTTGCCATGGCAAGAAACATCTTTCTTAAGTTTTCCGCCTGCAGCTCAACCTTATCGGTCGAGTAATTCAGCTTTGTAAGCTTTGTAACACCGTCAACAAGAAGCGTAATTTCAGCTCCGAACTCCTTTGTCAGCTCCTCCTCAGATACAACCGTATCTTCGACAACATCATGCAGTATTCCCGCAACAATGCTTTCCATATCAAGCTCGAGGTCAGCCAGAATAATAGCTACACATAATGGGTGGATAATATACGGCTCGCCCGATTTTCTCTTCTGATCCTTATGTGCATCAAACGCAAGCTTATAAGCCCTCTCCACAATACCCATATCGGTTGAGGGATGATACTTCTTTATTCGTTCTGTAAGGGTAGCATAAAGAACCTCAGGACTCGTAAAATCCTCAGGTATCTCGGTGCCCAATGCTTTCTCTTTCATACCGGTACCGTTCCTTTGTATTTCTTTTAGCTGAATTCTCTTTTAATCTGACTATTTACCGTCGTACTTAATAACAGCATCAACATCATAGTTCTTCAGCTTATCACGGCCATTAAGTCCCTTCAGCTCCATAAGGAATACTATTTTTACAACCTCTCCTCCGAGCTGCTCAACAAGCTTTGTAATTGCTTCAATTGTTCCGCCTGTCGCAATCAGGTCATCAATGATGACAACCTTCTGACCGGGAAGAATCGCATCCTTATGTATCTCAATAGTTGCCTGACCATACTCAAGCTCATAGGACATCTCAACAGTCTCACAGGGAAGCTTTCCCTTCTTTCTTACGGGAACAAAGGACTTGTTAAGATTATATGCAACAGGTACTCCGAATATAAAGCCTCTTGACTCGGGTCCCACAACCGCATCAAACTCAACACCCTCAAGCAGCTTCATAATGCTGTCAATTGAAAGCTTAAGTCCGTCACGATCCTGCAATACACTTGTCACATCACGGAATATAATTCCCTCCTCGGGGAAATCCGGTATACTTCTTACGTATTCTTCTATCTTCTTCATAATTATTACCAAGCCTTTCTTATCTTATAACGCCGTGTATCCTGCACCGGACACCTCTCACGCTTTATCTGTCTGGAATACATATTTTGTAATGCTGCGGAACTCTTCATTTGCCTTTAATACAGGTGATTTGAACTCAGGCTGATTAATTGCATTGGGGAAAAACTGTGTCTCAAGACACACGCCGCATCTCTTTCCGTATTTTGCGCCGCCCTTTCCGACCTGATCGCTGATGAAATTGCCTGCATAGAACTGTACACCCGGTAAATCAGTATATACCGACATACGTCTTCCGCTTTCCTCGTCACAGAGAATCGCAATCTGCTCAAGCTTTGTGCCTGTTGTATTAAGCACAAAATTATGGTCATAGCCGCCTGCAAGCTTAAGCTGCTCGAAATCCTGATCAATACGCTCGCCGATAGTGGTCATATGCGTAAAATCAAAGGGGGTTCCCGCTACTGTTGCAAGCTCGCCGGTAGGTATGCTTCCCGGACGTGAAGGTGTATACTGCACAGCATTAATCCACAGCTTGTGGTTCATTGCCGAACCCGAAGCATGTCCTGCAAGATTGAAGTAGGTATGATTCGTAGGGTTATATACCGTGTCGGCATCTGAAATTGCGGAGTACTCAATCTCCAGAGCATTCTTATCCGTAAGCCTGTAAATAACGGATGCGGTGAGATTACCGGGGAAGCCCTGGTCACCGTCCGGACTTACAATTGTAAGCTTAACAGCATTCTCCTCCTCGAGAATCTCTGCTGAAAAAAGCTTTTTATTAAAGCATGTATTAAAATCACTGTGAAGATTATTGTCTCCGTCATTCTTTGCAAGATTATAAACGACACCGCCAAGCTCAAATCTGGCATCGGCTATACGGTTGGCATTCCTTCCGATAACACTTCCGAAATATGAAGGATTTACCGTATATGCGGCTGCATTATCAAATCCCAGTACAACATCGTCAATTTTGTTATCCTTATCGGGTACAAATAAAGAAACAAGATTAGCACCGTAATTAATTATCTCGGCAGCCATACCGTTCGCATTCTCAAGACGATACAGCATTACCTTCTCACCCTTATCGGTTGTTCCAAAATCCTTTGTAAAAACAGCCATCTTTACCCTCCTTTAATTCAGCAGCCAGAATCCTGTCCGCTGTTACTCAAACAAACTTAAGTATACTATAAAACTCCGTTATTATACAAGGATTTTTGTAAAAAACCTTAACTATCCCGTAACAGTAATAATTCCCCGCACCCTTTAATATATTGAAATAAACAGTTTCAGACCGAACCCTTTCGGTAATTCGAGGTTATATGAGCCCAACAAACAATCAGGTACAGCAGGAAGCTCCGGACAGCCGGACACTCCCCATCGCCCCTGCCGACACTTCACTTCAGTCACTCGGCGGTTTCCGCCTTAATGCCGTCTCAGCATCAAGAAACCGCCCGATTCAAAATGCACGCGTCAGTATTTCTTATTCAGACAACCCCGGAGACACAATAGAGGAGCTTGTAACTGATGAAAACGGTCAGACCGCTACGATTGAGCTGCCTGCTCCCCCGCTTGAATACAGTCAGGAGCCCCTGTCCAACCGTCCCTATTCCGTATATACTCTTCGCATCAGCGCCGACGGATATGAACCAATTGTCATATCCGGTGCTGAAATCCTGCCCACCGTAACTGCGATTTCAAATGTGGAGCTTATCCCGCTCCCCGACTCCGATGAGAGCAGCGCCGAGCTTTTCGTTATAGGTCCTCACACCCTGTACGGCGAATACCCTCCCCATATCGTCGAGGAGGAAATAAAACCCATTGCCGAAACCGGTGAAATCGTTCTGAATGAGGTTGTCATTCCCGAATACATTGTAGTCCACGACGGAGTTCCGAACTCAAACGCAAAGGATTATTATGTACGCTACCGCGATTACATAAAAAATGTTGCCTCAAGCGAAATCTATGCAACCTGGCCGTCAGCGGCTATTTATGCCAACATTCTTGCAATACAGTCATTTACGCTTAACCGCGTTTATACGGAATGGTATCGCGGACGCGGCTATAACTTCACAATCACCTCGTCAACCGCCTACGACCATAAGTGGATTCCCGAGCGAAATATTTATGACACCATCAGCGCCGCAGTCGATGATGTATTTAATAATTACCTTTCACGCCCCAACGTAAAGCAGCCTATTCTTACACAGTACTGCGACGGAAAGCGCGTCACCTGTCCCGACCTCATGTCACAATGGGGCTCTAAGGATCTTGCAGACCGCGGATTTACCGCTGCGGAAATACTGCGCTATTATTACGGAAGCTCAATATATATCAATTCCACCTATGAGGTATCAGGTGTACCGGTATCATGGCCCGGCTATGAGCTCTCACAGGGAAGCAGCGGAAATGACATTCTTACAATCCAGAGACAGCTAAATGCCATAGCTGATGTCTATTCCGTCATACCGAACATAGCGGAAGATGCCATTTACGGCCCCCGAACGGCTGCCGCCGTTGAGGCCTTCCAGCGTCTCTTTGACCTGTCACCCACCGGCACAATCAACTTCAGCACCTGGTACAAAATATCGTCTATCTATGTTGCTGTTACCAGAATAGCAGAATATATGTAGCACAGACAGAAAGGGAGCAAATAGTGACACAGAAGGAACTCAGGTATTGCATAATAAAAATCTCCCTCTCACTGCTGCTTATCGCCCTTCTCCTAAGGCTTAGGCTCACCGGCAGCCCTGAAAGCTTTGTGATACCCGAAGCGGCGGCTGCAGAAAGCTTCTCCGATTCCGCTTATGCTCCGACAGTCGCAGGGACATATACGTATTCGGGTCTGTATCCCGAGCTTTATGCCTCCTCTGACGGAATTCCGTCTTCACTTCCGAAGGAAAAAAAAATCGCCTATATTACCTTTGATGACGGACCAAGCTGTCTGACCGGAGAAATACTGGCTCTCCTTGAAAAGGAAAATATAAAAGCCACCTTTTTTGTTGTTGCCAAGGGACTTTCAGACCCAAACGGCGAAGCAGCCGAAAGACTTAAAGCAATTGCGGCAGCAGGTCATACCATCGGCATCCACACCTACACCCACGATTACGAAAAAATATACAGCTCGGTTCAGAATTATCTGGACGATTTCTATAAAGCATATACTCTTATAAAAGATACAGCCGGGATAGCTCCGAATATTTTCAGATTTCCCGGCGGAAGTAATAATGTTTTTATAACGGATATGCAGACCCGAATTATAGATGAGATGTCGCGCAGAGGCTTCACCTATTATGACTGGAACGTCAGTGCAGAGGATGCCGTCGGAAAACCGACTCGTGCCTCGATTAAGAAAAACCTTGAAACTGCCTATAAATATTCGTTCCCCGTACTATTAATGCATGATGCCTCCTATAACGGAAAAATGCTTAAGGTTCTTCCCGAAATAATACATACGTTAAAGGATAAAGGCTATACCTTTGATACACTTGACAACCGCGTGCCGATTCATTTTAACTGACACCGGTCACGACCGCTTACACGCTTTTTCTGAATTCACGCGGTGATACACCGTATGCCTTCTTAAATACTCTTGTCATATGAGCTGTTGAAGAAAAGCCTGTTCTCGCGGCAATATCATTCAGTCCGCGACTGCTTTCCTTTAACAGCTTATGCACGGTCATAAGCCTCATATTGTTAAGATACTCAAGAAAGGTAGCACCCGTAGCCTCATGAAACGCCCGGCAGAAGTGATATCTGCTCATCCCTATTGCCCTCGAAACATCATCAAGCCCTATATCCTTTGTATAATTGCGGTTCATATATTCAATTGCCTCAACTATGCGTATATCGACGCTCTCTGCGGCGGCAGACTCCGCAGTGCCGGTCAGCTCATGCAGCTCTGAAACAAGCTGCAGCAGTGATGCGCACAATACCTTTTTTGACAGCACCCGTGAGCCTTTTTTGTAGTACTCATAATACTGCCGCATTTCTTCAAAACGTTTTTCCATTATCTCACTTTGTCTTCCCTGAAGACGAATAACACAGTTCTCAAGCCCCTTCGTAATTGTCTTGATTTCCGCCTCATTCAAAAGCATTCCCAGAAAATCGGAATTGAAATTAACCACATAGCGCTGATAAAAATCTATCTCACGGCTCTCACACCTGTGCAAAGCAAACGGGCGTACTATATATATGTCACCCTTTTTCAATCTGTAGCATACATCATCAAGAAAAAGATACCTCTCACCGTCGGCCTGAAAATAAACCTCATATCTGTCATGATAATGCTGCTGCTTCATATCACTCTTCTGTTCATTACTTATGTAATCAACAAATATATCCTCATACGGCACAAATGATGTTCCCTTAACCGGTATGTCCATAAAAACCCCCATAAGCTGATTGCCAAAGCAATTATTAAACGATTTCTGTTTATTATAGCACAAAAAACTCTTTTTTTCTATATATATTGCTATATAATAATATATCAGTAAAGCTTTAGCGATTTGCCCCGCAAGACGCTTTATTACATAATTATACGAAAGGAAGTCCAAGCATGAAGTATATCAGAGACAGCAAAACAAGAGTTGAAGACATAAAAATCGCATATGTCGGCGGCGGTTCAAGAGGATGGGCCTGGGGCCTTATGAGTGATCTTGCATCGGTTGAAGATATGAGCGGTGACGTTTATCTGTACGATATCAATAACGAAGCAGCTAAAAAGAATGAACACATCGGAAACTTAATTAAAAATATACCCGAGGCTAAGGCCGCATGGAACTATAAAGCGGTTGACACACTTAAGGAAGCGCTTACCGGTGCTGATTTTGTTGTAATTTCAATCCTTCCCGGAACCTTCGATGAAATGCAGAGTGATGTGCATCTCCCCGAAAAGTACGGTATCTATCAGTCAGTCGGTGATACCTTCGGTCCCGGAGGTCTTGTCCGCGCGCTGCGTACGATACCCATGTTTGAGG
>JAZNKQ010000018.1:0-7605 GCA_045578645.1 Lachnospiraceae bacterium | reverse complement strand
ACCTTCTCGGCCTTATCAGCCATACATATACCAATTGTACCGGTTCCGCAGTATGCATCAAGAACGGTTTCCCTGCCCGTAAGCCTTGCCAGTTCAATTGCTATACCGTACAGATTCTTTGTCTGAAACTGATTTATCTGGTAAAAGGACTTTGGTGAAAGTCTGAATATCTTACCGCAAAGCTCATCCTCTATATAGCCCTTTCCGTACATTATCTGATTCCTATCGCCAAGAATCATACTGGTACGCTTATTATTTATATTCTGTACTACCGTCGTTATTTCAGGATGCTTTTTTAAAAGAGCCTTTACAAAGTTATTCCTGGAAGGAAAAATCGCCTCTGCAGTAACCAGTATAACCATAATCTGAACAGCCCCTCCTACACTTCCGGTACGTACCAGAACATGTCTTAACAGACCGAACCTGCTATCCTCATCATACACCTTTATTTTAAAGGACGGGAGCAATTCCTTTATGGTCTCAATAATTGCATCCGCTCTTCTATCCTCGAGCAGACAGCCCTTAACCGATATTACCTCATGTGAATCTTCTTTGTATATCCCCCTGATAATCCTGCCGCGTTTGTCGCGGTCAAAGACCGAATGAACCTTATTTCTGTAATACATGGGCTGTTCGCATCCGATAATGCTTTCAACCCTACAAAACTTTCCTATCTGCTTTTCGACAGCCCTCTGCTTTATTTTCAGCTGCTCATCATATTCTCTGTCAATATAATCACAGCCGCCGCATTTGCCAAAGTAAGGACATACCGCCCCTGTTACTGAATTCTTCACACTCTCCCCCATTTCTGAGCGACAGGTCGCTCGGAACATCACAATGGCTATTTGCTTTTGCTCTGAAGCAAATAGCCGTGAGAAAAATCATGGTCTATGATTTTTCTCACTATCCCGAATATATTAATAAAAGCGCTGCCGTAATTTCGACAACGCTTTCATTATACGCTATATTAATCTATATTTCAAAGAAAATGTAAAGCCCTGCTGCCTATGCAAGCTTAACTGACAATTTAACAACGCTGCGTGCCGGAAGCTTTACCGTAAGACCGCTTTCGGTAATCTTAGCATCATCAAAGCTTTCAAGCTTTACGTTTTCAGGTGCATCAAATGTATTATGTGCGTTCATGGCACCCGTTACAATCTCGCCTGTTACTGAAGCTGCCGCTGCCTCGGTAAGTACCATGTCAATATCATAGCTCTCATCAAGAGAGAGATTGGTAAGGGTTGCCGTAAGAACGCCATCCTTCACTGATACTGACTCGTATATGTTCTTAACCATATTATCTGCGGTACCGATTTCTTTAGTCTGAATACTGCTCTCAACAAGCTCAGCCTCCTGATGGTCACTGTACATCTTAAATACATGGTATGTAGGAGTAAGTACCATCTTAGCACCCTCAGTAAGAATTACGGACTGAAGTACATTAACAAGCTGTGCAATATTAGCCATCTTTACACGGTCACAATTCTTATTGAATATATTAAGGTTAATACCTGCAACAAGAGCATCACGTACAGTATTCTGCTGATAAAGGAATCCGGGATTTGTTCCCTCTTCCACATCGTACCAGGTACCCCATTCATCAACAACAAGTCCTACTCTGCGTGAAGCGTCGTATTTGTCCATAATTGCAATATGCTTACGAAGAAGCTCTTCCATAAATACGGTCTTCTTCATTGTTAAGTACCACTCGTCCTCTGTAAATGCAGTCGCACTGCCCTTCTTGCTCCAGTCATGAGGCACTGTATAGTAATGCAGTGAAAGTCCGTCCATATATCCGCCGGCAATCTGCATAACCTTATCTGTCCAGTTATAATCTGATGCGTTTGCACCGCAGGCAATCTTATATATCTTCTTATCCTTGCGATACTGGCGCACATAGGTCTGATACTGGCGGTAGAGATTAGCATAGAACTCAGGTGTCATATTTCCGCCGCAGCCCCAGTTTTCATTTCCTACACCAAAATAATCAACCGTGTAAGCTTCCTCATGTCCGTTTGCTTTACGTCTGTCAGCCATAGGAGAAATTCCCTCAAAGGTCATATACTCAACCCATTCCGACATCTCACGTACGGTTCCGCTTCCTACGTTTCCGTTAATATATGTCTCGCAGCCAATCTGACGGCAAAGCTCCATGAATTCATCTGTTCCGAAGCTGTTATCCTCAAGAACTCCGCCCCAGTGAGTGTTAATAAGCTTCTTTCTGTTCTCCTTAGGACCTACACCGTCCTCCCAGTGATATTCATCTGCAAAGCATCCGCCCGGCCAGCGCAGAACCGGAAGCTTCATATCCTTTAATGCTTCAACAACATCTGTTCTCATTCCGTTAACATTCGGTATGTCTGAATTCTCTCCGACAAATAAGCCCTCATAAATACAACGTCCGAGATGCTCTGAAAAATTACCGTAAATTTCCTTGTTGATTTTGCCCTTTTTAACATTGGGATTCACATAAAGCTTGTACATAAAAACCTCCTCATATTTATTCAGCTCTCGCTGTAAAGGGTCTTAACCCTTATTGCCTGTCCGTAATCTCCGAAGCTCTCGCCGAAGATTGTAATGCCGCCGCAGTTTACGGCATCCTCAGGAACTTCGAGCCTGAACGTAATTGTACTGGCATAGCTTATTTCAAGCTCATCAGCCGTTACGTCAGAAATCTTCTTATCACCGTCTATAAAGGTTCCCGAAGAATTAATAATAAGTGTTTTTAACAGCCCGTACTGATTCAGCGCCGCCGGCCACCATGCCGGAGATACAAAGCCCTTTCTTTCACCAAAATCTCCCGGACTCACCCAGAAGCCAAGCTTCTTACTGTTTATGTAAAAGTAAATATCCGACGGATAGTCATTGTTTATCCCCGGAAATTCCGATGAAATTTCAAATGATATCTGCAGCTCCTCAAGCTTCTGTCCTGCCTGAAGACGGTTTGGCAGCTGATACTCGACAAAACCCTTGCAGAACCACATTATTCCTGCCTTAAAACGGTCCGGATAGTCAAAATATCGCGTATCATCAAATTCTCCGATTATACTCTGCTCCGTTGCAAGCCCGCAGGTAGGCGATACCTGATGGTTTGTAAAATAGCCTATCGGTATGTCATCAGAATAAAACTTTCTGCTCTCTTCGTACTTTACCGGATCAATAACGAACCTGTCATGTACCGGACGGACAAACTTTGTATTTCCCCTTCTCCCGCTTGCCGATTCAACACTTACCAGTCCTGCCTTCTGAAGCTTCGCAACATGTATTGATATCGCGCTGCTGGTAAGGGACAGCTCTGTCGCAAGCTCGTTAATGCTGACATCATTTCTCGTATAAACCATATTCATAATATGAACTCTGGCCGGCGCACTCATAGCCTTAAAAAATTCTTCCGCCTCACCGATTGATGAATAATGCAGCATATTTCTCCCTCCTTAGCAAGACTATATTTTCAGTATATATACTTAAGTATTTGTTGTCAATAATAAGTTTCTGCTTAATTTCAAGCATTTTATTGACTATTAAGCGCAAAAATGATATTTTAAAATTAAATTTAATTGTGAATGGAGATTACCATGCTTGAAGAACTGAAAAAAACGGTATGCGAAGCCAATCTTATGCTTCCGAAAAACAATCTTATTACACTTACCTGGGGAAATGTATCCGGAATCGACCGTGAACACAATCTGGTTGTAATAAAGCCCTCCGGCGTAAGCTACAGTACCATGAAGCCCGAAGATATGGTTGTAACGGATCTTGAAGGAAATGTTGTTGAGGGTAAGCTTCGTCCCTCCTCAGATGCCCCTACACATCTTGCTCTTTACAGGGAATACCCGGAGCTCGGCGGCATCGTACATACACATTCAAGATGGGCAACGGTTATGGCTCAGCAGGGCATGGACATTCCTGCCCTCGGTACCACACATGCGGACTATTTTTACGGCAGTGTTCCCTGCGCACGTTGTCTGACGGATGAGGAAATCGCCGAGGCCTACGAAAAACACACCGGAGATGTTATCATCGAAACCTTTAAGACGCGCGGTATTAAACCGCTTGATATCCCTGCAGTACTCCTTAAAGGACATGGTCCTTTTACCTTTGGAAGCACTCCCGAAAAGGCTGTTGAGAATTCAATCGTGCTTGAGGAGGTTGCCTTTATAGCATGGCACAATCTCTCGCTTTCCGGCTGCAGCATTAAGCCCATACCCAATTCACTGCTGGATAAGCACTATTTAAGAAAGCACGGTGCAAACGCTTATTACGGTCAAAAATAACATTTGAATAATAGAATGCAAAACGGGCATACTACCACAAATTTCAATGTGAATTAATTCACGGAACGGAGGTCGGTATGCCCGATTCTAATAAAATAACACCTAAAAGCTTTGAAAATGAAAAGAACAAGCAAAAAAAGCAGCAGCTGTACAATGACTATGTCAAGCAGGTTACGCCAAAGGCAAATATGCCTCTGAATATTCTTAAGGCCTTTACAATCGGAGGAGCAATCTGCGTACTGGGACAATTCTTAAATAATCTTTTTTCCGATTTGGGTGCGAATAAGGAGCTGGCATCCGCATACACCTCTCTCTCGCTGATTTTTCTTTCCATACTTGCTACCGGACTTAATCTTTACCAGAAGCTCGCTACCTTCGCAGGTGCCGGAACTGTTGTGCCTATCACCGGATTTGCTAACTCGGTTGCTTCACCTGCCATTGAGTATAAGAAGGAGGGGCAGGTTTTCGGCATCGGATGCAAAATTTTCACTATTGCGGGACCGGTTATTCTCTACGGTATATTCAGCAGCTGGGTTCTTGGTGTAATATACCTGATTCTTAAGATGACCGGGATTCTGACATAAAATCCGGAGGAAATCCAATTGGACAGATTACTGCTATTCATTATCGGTCTGGCAGCAGGCTACAGTGTTGCCGCCGGAATCTTCGCCTTCGTAACAACTATCGGAGTCGTAACACGTCTTGCCGCCTTTACAAAAACAGCAAAAAACACCATGCTCTATGAGGACATGGTGCTTCTTGGCGGTATATTCGGTAACTATATTTATTTTTATAATTCTTCGCTGCCGCTTAACCAGCTGCTTCTCGGAATATGCGGAATATTCCTCGGTATATTTGTCGGCTGCCTTGCCACTGCGCTTGCAGAGGTTCTTCAGGTATTTCCCATCATAGTGCACAGATTCCGTCTGCGATACGGTCTGCCTTTTGCAATTCTTATGTTTGGTCTCGGAAAAGCTATCGGCTCACTTTATCAGCTTTACTTAGCGGAACGGTAAGCAAAAATACTGCCCCTGATTCGGCGTTGTATGCTGAAATAGAACCGTTCATACACTCCAGCGCCGCCTTCGAAATTGCAAGTCCGAGCCCGGTATTTCCGCCCCTGCCCTTATAAAACCTTTTAAAAATATGCTCAAGAGTTTCAGGCTGTATACCGCCGCCGTCATCGGAAATATATATTTTTAGAGCTTCCTCTTTCTCAAGCCTTACGACAACCTCTGATTTTGCGTAGCGCACACAGTTTGCCAGCACATTTGAAACTGCCTTTGCAAGAAGTTCTCCGTCCGCATCAACCATTATCCGGTCACTTTCCTCAAGCCTCATTTCAACATTCCCGGTAAAGGCAACTCCGGCAAGGAGACGTATCTGCTCCCTTAGGAATTCAACAATATCAAAGGTCTGTATGTCAGCCTTTATTCCCGCGTTCTCTATCTCGGAAAGCAAAAGAAGCTCTCCTGCCATATCTGACAGACGCATGCTCTGCGATACAATAACCCTTGCCGCATCCTTATTATCCGGAAACGCACCATATTCAATGCCCTCCGCATAGCCTCTTATAGACATCAGCGGTGTTCGTAGCTCATGGGCGACGTTCTGGTAAAAGGTCCTTTGGTCCTCCTCGTATTGGCGAAGTCTCATGGACATTTCATTAAGCTCATTTGATAATGTTGCTATCTCAAGTATTCTGCTCTTCTCACTTATAAGCGGAATATTTCCGCGATTAAGCAATCTTGCATGGGTACAAAACTTCTCTATCGGCTTTGAAATTCTCTTTGATAAAAACCACGCGATAAAGGTAACAAGCGCGGCAAGCGTACAGGTTATCAGCAGCACCAGCCTTCCCGTTGCCGCAAGCAGCTCGGATACATCACGAAGCTCACTGTATGCAATAAGGTATCTGTTTCGTTTCACAACCTCAATACGCATTATATATACCATATACATCTTTTCATCTATTACGGCCGTGGTTATTTCGTCAAGCATAACATCCTCGGGATTATTAATCAGCCGGTCAATAAAATATTTATAGACATTTTTGGTATCTGCAACTGCCGTACCGTACTCGGGATAAGTCATTTCATTATCCCTGCCGGTAACAATAAGCTGCGCTCCTGTTTTCTGTTTAGTAAATTCCTGCTGTACCCTAATAAAAAACTCACGCGCCTGCGCTGTCTGTTCAACACTTCCGATATCAGCAGCTTCATCCCTGCTGAAAATTTCCTCTGCAATCGGCTGGACAATACTTAAAGTCTTTTTCAGATCACGCTCTGCCATCTGCTCAACATAATCATTTGACGTAACATTGAAAATTAACTGTATTCCGACCGGAAGCGTCAGCAATATCATCAGCAGCGGCAAGAATATCCATGTTTTTATCTTCATCATACCCGTACACCCGAACTAATATCAGTATGCATTTTCTTCAGCTACAGTAAGCTTAAAGCCAAAGCCCCATACATTCTCAATCATTACATTGCTCTCATGTTCCTTCAGCTTCTTTCTTAATCTCTTTACCAGATCATCCGAAGCTCTTGTATCGCAATCAAAATCAAACTGCCAAAGCTCCTTAAGCAGCTCCTTTCGGCTGACTGCACGCTCACTGTTTCTGATCATATGGCAAAGGAAATCGAATTCCGTAGGGGTTGACGGAAACTCCTTAGCCCCAATCGAAACCTTTCGCTGCTGTAAATCAATTTCAATATTACCAAAGTTTAATACTTCCTTTACCGGTACGGCTTCCCTGAATTTTTCGGCACGTCTTAAAAGTGCCTTTGCCCTTATAACAAGCTCTGTCGGAGAAAACGGCTTAACAAGATAATCATCTGCTCCTATGGTCAGACCGTTTATCCTGTCAAACTCAGTTCCCCTTGCAGAAACAAATATTATTGGAATATCGCTTCTTTCTCTGATTTTCCTGCAAAGAGATAAGCCGTCAATTCCGGGCATCATTATATCAAGAATTATAAGATCGGGCATATCCGTTTCCATTTTTTTGTACAGACTTGCTCCATCCTCAAAGCACTCAACATCAAAGCCGCCGTTTCTGAAAAAAGTAGAAACCAACTGTCTTATGTCCTTTTCATCATCAGCAATGTAAATTCTGGCACTCATACTAATCCTCATTTCTGAGCGACTTGTCGCGAGGAATATCGCAATGGCTATTTGTTTTCGCTCAGAAACAAATAGCCGTGCGAAAAATCATAATATATGATTTTTCACACTAATCTCCATCCGTTCCAATGTCTACATATGTCTTCTCCAGCTTCTCGGTGTAATCAGAAGAAGCATCGGAAAAAGCTCTAATCTGCCTGCA
>JAZNKQ010000017.1:0-11442 GCA_045578645.1 Lachnospiraceae bacterium | reverse complement strand
AATTTTTTGCTATCTTATTGACAGCTATCCTTGCATTTGCACTGGTAGCATGTAGCGGATCAGATGATGATAAGTCATCGGGTTCAAATGATGGCAGCAGCTCAACAAGCAGCTCATCAAGCAGTTCATCATCAAGCAGCTCATCAAGCAGCTCATCATCTGAGAGTTCATCTTCATCATCAGAGAGCACAGATGCACCTGCAGCAGAGATCGTTGACGGAAAGTTTACAGAGACAAGAAAGATTACCGTTGAAGTATACGATCGTGGTAATGATGGTGGTTCAGACCCTGCAAATAATATGTACACAGAGTTTATTAAGAAGGGTATGCTCGAGAAGCACAACGTAGAAGTAGAGTTCGTAAAGGTTCCCAGATGGACAGAGGTTGATGAAATCAACAACCTTCTTGCAGCAGGAACAGCTCCTGATATCTGTGTAACTTACAGCTATCCTACAATTCAGACATACGCTGATATGGGTGGTGTACTTGATTTAAGTGCATACGTAGAGGATTACAAGGATATGCTTCCTAACCTCTGGAACTGGTTAGGCGAGACCAATATGTACTGGGATAAGGATCCCGTTGACGGTACTCTTTGGGCAATCGAAGGAAAGCTTGCAACAAGCAATCGTATCAATACATTCGTTCGTGCTGACTGGCTTAAGAAGTTAGGTCTTTCTGAGCCTACAACTACAGCTGAGTTCGAAGCAATGCTCATTGCTTTCCGTGACAATGCTGAGTTACTTCTTGGCGCAGATGCAGATAAGATGATTCCTTACTCAGTAAGCTACGATGTTGGCTGGAGAGCAGCTACTCTTATCGAGTCATTCATTAATCCCGATATCACAGATAAGGAATACTACATTAACGGATTTGACGACAGAAAGCTTACACAGAACGGTGTTAAGGAAGCTGTCAGACTTCTTAATAAGTGGTACAATGCAGGTCTTATGTGGGAGAACTTTGCATTATACGGAAGCGGTGACACAACTGAGGATGATAACATGAAGGCCGGCTATGTTGGTGCTTTCACACATAACTGGGATTATCCTTTCCGTAACGGTCCCGACAGTATCGTTGCTAACCTTAAGAGAACAGTTGGCGAAGACGCTACATTCATCGCAATTGATCCTTTCAACGATTCAAAGGGAACTCATACAAAGTATGTATCAAGTACAGCAGGAGATCGTAAGATTTTCTTCCCTAACACAAATGACGAGCCTTTAGCATGTCTCCTTTACCTTGACTGGATCAGCTCACCTGAGAACATTGAGTACCTCCAGATTGGTGATGAAGGCGTTACACATAACGTTCTTGAGAGCGGTGCTATCCAGACAATCGCAGCTACAGGCGATGCTATCATGAACTCAGGTATGAACATTGACTACACAATTACCTGTAACGGACTTAACCTTTCAACACCTGAGCTTACAGCTCTTTCAAAGGCTTATGGTTATGCAGAGGTTGATCCTGCACTCGTTCAGAGAGCAGACGAAATCGCTCAGATTGACGCTGTTCCTGCAAAGAACGTTAACGTAGGTGCTATTGAAGCAGAAGCAGGTATCGGTGATACTCTCAGCTCTAAGCGTGATCAGGTTTATGATAATGCAGTTCTTGCAGCTGAAGGCGAGTTCGATGCAGTTTGGGATAGCCTCATTGCAGATTATCTCGGAGCAGGCGGACAGGCAATTATCGATGAGCGTACAGAGAAGTGGGAGCAGTACTTCGGTTCATCAGATATGCTTCCGTAATAACTGAATATCAGATAATTACGTAAATATTTGGCGGAACAGCTGTGGCTGTTCCGCTTTTTTTGGCAAAAACTCATATTTTTGCCCTTCAACGTTGCACTGCTTTTGGTATTTTTAACTTAAAATAAAATATTTAATGTTTTACGTTAAAAAGTAGTTGACAAAAGTAAAATGACGTATTATACTGCATTTATCGATAAACATTAATTATTTAATCTTAAGGAGAAAACAAATGAAAGAACAGGCTATTTCAAGGATTAACAAGGTGGGTAAGGTTTGTACAGTAGTTGCATTGATTTGCAGAATACTGGTTATTGTAGGATTGTCGGCAGTTGTTATAGGTACGGTTGCCTGCTTTGTATTACCTGATGATTTGATTAACGTAGAATTATCAGGTGAAATAAACGCAGATGTTAATTACGATTCTCTCGGTATCGACATTCCCGAAGACAAGCTGGAGAAGGCAGAAGCGTTTATACGTGATAAGGAACAGGGTACACACAGAAGAGGTGACGGTTATTTGACAACATCTAACGGACAGCTCTATATGGCAGAAGAAATCATTGCCAAAGACGGTACCGTGAGCGTAAAGCTGAGTTCTGACGTAATATCGTTCGATTTACGAAAGGTGGCGGAGATGCTTCTGGTAGTAACAATTGCTCTTGTTATGACACTGGTTACTTTATTCTTTATCAGTGCGTTATGTAAAGCATTCCGTGATTGTAAATCTCCCTTCGAAGAGAATGTTATTAAGAAGATGCAGAATTTAGCAATCGTGCTGATTCCCTGGACCATCGTTTCATCACTGACAGGTTCAATACGGGCAGCCTTTATGACAAACAATTTCAGATGGTCCGTAGGCGTGGATTTAGGAGTGGTTTTTGTAGTATTAATTGTGCTTGTTTTAGCGTATATCTTCAAATACGGTGCAATGCTGCAGCAGGAGTCGGATGAGACTTTATAATAATCAGGCGGCTGAAACACAAATTATACGAAAGGCATGGTTAATATGGGAAAGATAATATTAAGGCTGGACCGTGTGATGGCGGACAGAAAGATGAGTCTGAATGAGCTTTCAGACAGAGTGGGAGTATCAAATGTAAATCTTTCTAAGATGAAAACCGGAAAGATAAGTGCAATAAGATTTTCTACACTTGAGGCAATCTGCGAAGTGCTGAATTGTCAGCCGGGTGACCTTCTGGAATATGATCCGAATGTGAGCGGAGAAGCGGCATTACCTCAAATAGAAGCAGAATAGAGTTCATTATCAGGGGCTGAAGCACCAAATGGTGTGTCAGCCCCTGTCGATTTTTAAAATATTGTTAAACATTTTGGATATGATATTTACAAAATCTGTTTTAAACCGCATAATTTATATTATATAGGTAAGTTTGGTTATTGGGCAGAAGGGAGACAGGTATGGATTTGGAATTTGGATTTTCCTGGCCGGGACTGGTGATTTTTGCATTGCCTATGTTAATTAATATTGTATATGCAATTTTTCCGCCCGCTAATGCACCGAGGGAAACGGAGAAGGTTAGCAGGTTTGCCGAGGCCGTTGAACAGATAACAAGAATTTTGTACATGCTTGCAATATGCTTATTTGTAAGTCAGAGTGAAATAGATTGCGGAAGTGTATGGATGTATTTGGGAGCGGCATTCCTTATACTGTATTATCTGGTATGGATACGCTATTTTGCCGGAGGGCGTGATGTTGCGCTTCTGTCAAAGCGCTTCTTAATGGTTCCGATGCCGCTTGCAGTGTTTCCCGTGTTGTATTATTTGCTTGCCGCAATATGGATGCACAATCTTCCCGCCGCCATTATCATGGTTATATTTGGGGTTGCACATAATTATGTATCCTACAAAGCCTTTAGGAGAGGAATACGGAGGTCAGGGAATCCAAAAAAGAGAATTAAGCTGAAACGCGAATCCGATAAGGATTGTGCCGAACGCCTGGAGGAATTAAGAGAGCCGCTGAATTACTACATACGTTCACGGCTGAATAATACAACGGATACTTCAATGCCGTCGTTTTTGTATTCCGCGAGCTATATGCAAGTGCAAAGACCGATAAATGTGTCTTCGGAGCAAAAGGCGGATGTCGCAGTGCAGGAGCAAAAGCCGGATGATGCAGTGTGGGAGCAAGGTTCGGATGCCGCAGAGCAGAAGCGAAGTTCGTTCAGTGTGCAGAATACCGAGAAAAAGTCCTCCGGACCGGCGCAAATCGGAAGGATGCTGTATAATCCTTCGCCACTATATACGATTTCGGAGCCGCGGAAGAAAGCGGACAAACCGTCGGAGTCTTTGCGGACCGACAGCCGGCATCCCGGATTAGACAAGCTTCTGGCTGCAAAGGGAGAGTCATTTTCGGAAACACTGCTTCGTATGATTGATGAAAAGGGGTTAAGGGATTCGGATGTTTACAAGAAGGCCAATATTGACCGCAGGCTTTTCTCAAAGATTCGGGCAGATGAGGAGTATGTGCCGAGTAAGAAAACAGCGATTTCATTTTGTCTGGCATTACAGCTTGGTTTAAAGGAGGCAAGGGAGCTTCTGGCTACGGCGGGATATACCCTGTCTAATTCTTCAAGATTTGACCTGATTATTATGTACCTTATCAACCACAGTGAATATAGTGTTCATTTTGCCAATATTGTTTTGGACGATTACGGGGAAGGGACACTTTCGAGATAGAAAGACCGGTACGGTAACAAATTAAAGAGAAGGGAGATGTTTAAATGGCCATTCAGTATGGTTTGGTCGCTGATGACCAGACGCAGGCCTTTCTGCCGCTTGTTCCCGACAGTACTGTTCGGAATTTATTGGATGAACAGGAGGTTTTGGTCGCAGGTGCAGTAAAGGATGGTAAGGCTGCAGGCATTTTGATATTCCGTAAGGATGAATTTTCGGTAGATATTCAGTATCTGGCGGTTGCTCAGGACTGCCGGCGACAGGGGATTGCTACCGGCATGATTAATTTCCTCTGTAAAATAGCATGGAATACCGGGAAGGCGCTTCTCTGCTCGTTCATGGCAGAAAACCGGGATGACCCTATTTGCCGTCTGCTTACAAAACGCGGGGATTTTACCATGAATGAAACAGAGGATTACATTTGCCGCTTTCCGTGCGGAGAGCTTAAGGATGTCCGGCTTGGCGTACAGGATGCCGGATGTAATATCGAATTTTTCTATAAGCTTCCGGAGCATGTTCAGAACAGCTTTATTGCCCACATGAAGGAAGATAATTATGAGTTTGTCCGCGGGCTTAATGAAGATAAGGATACAATGCTTGAGTCGCTTTGTCTGTGTGTTGAGGAAAAGGGAGTTGTTAATGCTGCTCTTTTCTGCCATAGCCAGGACGGAGATGTGGTACTCTCATTTTTATATTCAAAGCCCGGCTATGTGCGGTCGCTTATGGCACTGATATGCCGTCTTCGTGAAATGCTTGTGAAGGTATCTCATAAATTAAATTATCTTCGGATTGCTGCGGTTACTCCGGAGAGTCGTAAACTCGTAGAAACTATTTTGCCCCGGAGGGAGATTGTCGGAAACTTTTATCTTGCCTGCTGGGATATGAACACAATGGGAGGTTAGAGCGATATTCCTCGCGACAAGTCGCTCAGAAAGGGTGGATTAAAATGCCATATTCAGAAGAACAAGCAAGACGGGATATACAGCTGATTAGATTGGTATATCATCAGAATCAGGAGCAGGAAGCGGTTTACAATCGTTCCGTGCAGTTTTATGAAAGGTTTGCAAATGAGGAACAGCTTGAGATGAACATGTCCGAGACTTTCTTTCTTGAACAGGTTCCTTATCTGCCGGCACCGGAACAGCCCGCTGAAGGAATTCAAAATGAGCGGAGGGAAAGCCGCTCAGAGAGGAAAAAGAGAGAATCGCTTGAAAAGCAGCGTCGTAAGGCTGCAGAGGCTACACGCAATGCCGATATGCAGGAGGGCTCAGCAGAGGTTCTGGATTTTCGTGCTAAGCGCCATCGTGACGGTGCTTCTACGAATTTCTTTAGTCCGCAGCAGCAAAAGCAGGAGCTTACTCAGGAGAAGCTTGTACTGGAGAAGCGAATGGAATCCATTCAGGAGCAGGAGAAGGCGGATTTACTTGCTGTGGAGCTTGCAGTTATACAGAGAAAGAATATGCCGGCGCAGGGAGCAATTGAGCCCGGTGATTCCGAGGAGGCTCTCAAGCTGCAGGTTAATTGGAAGGCACAGCTGGCGCGTGTCGATGCCTACAGGGTGATAGTCGGTCAGCTTCCTCTGGATTCAAAGGAGAGAACGTCATTTTTGAAGCTGAAGGAGGATGCGGTGCTGCAGGCCGGACTGCTTAAACGTAAATACGAGGTTGCATGTATGCCCGAAGGCCGTGAAAAAGCAAGAGAGGCGGCAACTATTGTACGTCACGGAAGGTTTGACATGCTGAAAAGTATCTTCCGTACTCCTTCGCGTTACTCTCACGAAGGTGCGACTGTTATTACGGAGAACGGTGACACTCTGGTAAATGTGGAACGTGCTACTCTGGGCGGTACGAAGGCCATGTACATTTTTCAGGATATGGCTACTTTGGTTGACGGCAGACCTCAGGAGTGGCTTTTCAAGGAAGCAACAAATTGTGTGGGTATGGATAAGCCGGAAGGCGCCGTTGTTACCGGCGAAGCCTCTAAGCTTCAGCAGCTGCTGCGCGGGGAGCTGTCAATTCCTGCACAGTGCCTGAAGGATGAAAATGGAAAGGTTGTCGGTTCTATCCAGAAGAGAGTGAAGAAGGCAGCCGGAGGTATCGATCTTTTTAAATGGCAGGCGCAGGAGGATCTGACGGTTGATCAGCCCTCGGAAACTACAATGAATGATCTTATGAATGAGCATACACTTGATTGGATGCTTTGTAATTTTGATACAAAGGGTGAGAATTTTATCAATCAGCCCGATGATCATATTATTTCGTTTGACAAGGAAGCTTCCTTCAATACGCTGCTGCAGGACGGCTCAAGAGAGATGTCTTATACCTTTAAGCCGCATTCTAACGATACGATTTACAACACAATGTTCCGTGCATTTGCCGAAGGAAAGATTAATCTTGATTTGAATGCAAATATAAATTCTATTGCGAGAGTGGAAGCAATCGGCGAGGACGCGTTTATTAATATGTTCAGGGAGACTCTGGATACAAAATACAAGCAGGGAACCGAGAACCGTGCGCAGGCAGAGACGAATCTGCGTGAACGGTATCGCAATCTCAGGCAAACCTACAGTAATTTCTATAGGACGCTTATTGAAGAGCGTCTTACCAAATTTGCCGGAGACACACCGGAAGAGGAGCAGGAGCGTGCCAGACTGAATGCGATGATACGTGACGGTAACTTTGTATTTGCCGAGCCGACGGAAGTGTAATACAGGATAAGGATAAGGGAGAAAACTGCTATGAGGGTGAATGTGCTGCCAGGGGAGTTGTCGGAAAAATATCATTCTTTATTGCTGCCCGGGATTGCGGAGCAGATAAAGGCTGATATGCCGGTAACTGTGCTGATTTTGTCGGAAGGAGATATTGCGTGCGGAGCTCTTGCGGGGTATCTGAAGGGAAGCCGTTTCATAATAAGCTCCCTGTATGTATCACCGGAGTTTCGCCATAAGGGCGGTGGCAGGCTGCTGCTTGAAACTTTGTTTGAACAGCTTCCGGAGACTGTTTCGGGGGTTGAAATCAGCTATACCGAAACAATGGAGGAGCATCAGACCCTACAGCCGTTTCTGGAAGAACTGGATTTTGAGGCTGAACCGAATAACGGCGAGGCTATATATGCAACAACTCTCGGTGAAATACTGCAAAGTCCTTTCTTTGCAAATGCCGGTAAGGAAATCGGAGTTCCTTTTTCGCGGATTGATACATCGGTTTTGTTTTCGGCATCAAAGGAGGCGGAAGCTGCCAATAAACCGCTTCCGCGGGGCGGGCTTCTTACGGATACAATAGACAGGGATGTCAGTGTGGCATACATACATAACGGCAGAGTGGAGAATTTCATAACGGTAGATTCCTCCTGTGAGGAGGGTCTGATGCTGCTGCCGCTTGAGGCGGATGTCAGTAAGCTTCCGCTGACGATAGGGATGCTTCGGTCACTTATATACGGAATGAAGGAGCGATATTCGCCGGATACGGTGATTATTACGTATTCTCTGAATAGTGTTAATGAGGCAATGATACAGAAGCTGTTTCCGGCAGCCCGCGCTATTTCATACACGTATTACAGGTCAGTTTAATTATAGGAGAAATGATTATTATGCCAGGCGGAGAAGAAAAACTTCAAAAACAAAGAAGAAAGAGTGTAGTATTATCACCCACAGCTTTTGAGAGTGAGAGTCAGTCATTTTCACAGGCATTTACCTATGAAGATATATATGCAATGGAGCATGACAGAGATATGCTGGAATCTGTTGTGCAGATTTCTGAAGCTGAAAACAGTATTATGGCTGATGATATTCGGAAAACACTGCCTCCGGTTCAGGCACGGAATGTGTCAGACGGTGAGCCCGTTCAAACCCTGCCGGCTGTAAAGAACAGTCTTCAGGTGCGCAGAGAGCAGCAAAGACGCAATGATGAGGCAAAAAAGCAATCTCCGGTTGGTGACCATATATCTTATGTAATTAACCGTGATATTAAGCAATGGGAGCGGGAACGCTCAAACAGTCTTGCCAATCTGGTTAACGGCAATTTGGATGAGGATGCGAATTTGCTGTTAATGCCGTTGCTTAACGGCTATCGCAAAAGTCCGAACGGAGCTCCGCTTGATTCGGGTGAGCAGAAGAAGTATCAGCAGGACAAAAGAGCTGTTTATTTCTACAATGAGAATGAGCATGGTGTTCTGCTTTCAATGCTTGCAGGCGAAATAAAGGAGATTAAGCTAAGCGGTGATATGTTTACCGAGGAGTATCTTGAGAAGAATTCCGTTGAGCTGATACAGGCACTTAATAAGATGGAAGCCATGTACGAAATCATGAAGAATCCTTCATACGAACAGGCTGTTCAAAGAATGAAGGAGGCGGACCGTGAAGAAATGAGAGTGAAGCTCTCAATAGTACCTGCGTTCCGTAATCTGCTGAGTAACCGTCTGGCGGCAAAAGGGATTAAGCTTAACGGGGAATATATCGGGAAGGAAAATATAAGAACGGCACTTGAGGCACCGTTGCCGGAGCATCGGAAAAGATATGAAAAGGAGTTTGAGGATGCCCTGCAAATGGCGGGAATGAGTAAAAGTGAGGAGCAGTCCGAAACAGAGCTTGGCGAAACCGTGGAGGAGCAGCCGCAGGAGGTGCAGCAACAGGCAGATTTTAGAAATAATGTATTCCGTTACGGAATGCCGGATATGCAAGCGTTAAAAGCTTTCCTTCAGGAAAAGAGCGGAGTGAAAAAGAAGTTTGTAGAGAAATTATTGTCGGGAAAGGATGAAGATGTTAAGTCGTTACGCAATGCATGTAATTCGTATCATGCAATACTTAATGCTGAAATTATCGACCCGAGCATTGAAAAATCCGATTTGCTGATGCGTTATCATCGTGATTTTGTTAACCTGTGTGTGAGAATAGCAGAGAAAGCAGCAACGTCGAAAAACAAGAATTTTAGACTTTTGTCCGGTGCTTTGGGTTTTGCTGCCATGCGCGCCCGGACCTACGTGGGTATGGTGGCCAATTTACATAATGATTTATTATACAGCGTAAAGGCAGAAGGGCATACAGAGACTCTGAAGGAGCAGATGGATAGGGATGGTCTCGGAGCGCAATATGAAGGTGTTCACTCCGGCAGGCAGTATATAAAGAAGCAGTCTGTTGATGAAAATCTGCTCCCGCCCAGGCTGGACACAAAGCTTCGTGATGCGGTACGCAGCGAAGGAAATGATGCCGGTGATGGATATCGTAATGATTCCGAGTTTGTTGCTATCGTGCAGACCTGTGAGGCATACGAAAACTTTATTCGAAGCGCACAGGTACCTCCGTGCAGAACTCCGGCCGAGAAAGCAGCGTATAAGAAGGATATTTTCTTATTAATCAATCGTTTGCATGCATATAATGACCGTATCGCTGCTCTTACCATGCGTTATCTTGAGATAAACACCAGGAGAATCAAAATGAGCGCAGCCACAGACGCTATCGAAAAGAGAAAGGCTCGCTGTAATGTGCTGAAAGATACAATTTTGGATGAACATAGTAAGCAGTATCATTATGAGCGTGTGGCATTGTTGGCGCAGAGACTGAGGAATAATGATTTTTCGGATGCCGGTTTTAATGCGATCTGTACCGGAGTTGTTTTGGCAGAGGCATTACGCAATACCCGTTTGGAGGAAGTAACACTTGAAGCGCGGGATTACAGCAAAAAGGGCGATGCGCTCAGCGAGGTATATGTGAGGAGGCGTCTTCCCGGCGAGCAAAGAGACGGAGAAGAAGCGTTTGTATACCGAAAAGGGAGCGATTATGACAGTACCTGGGACAGATTGAGCAGGAGTATCGATATGCTTCATCTGAATGAAGTAAAAGGTAATATAGCAAGCTTCAGTACAATGGACGGACAATTAGTTGATTCACATAAAACAAGACGTGATGTTGCTGTCAGTCTGGTTGATAAAATGCTGGGAGCGAATGTGATTGCCGAATCAAGTCAGGCTATGTTTAAATTCGAAAATACCAGGAATGTTCTGGGTATGGGCACCGCTGTTACGGAATTAACCCTCGGGACAAAAATGGCTGAGGCACACGGAAGACCGGCAGCAGAATTGATTGGTAAATATCAATTGCCGTCTAAGAGTGTAAGAGAGTTGGAATCATATGATGCTGAGACCGGCATCTTTGATCTGGGTAATCCCGTAACTATGACCAATATGTTTTGGCTTCAGGCTATTGATATTATTTGCGGAGCTACGGACCGCCATTTTAATAATGTATTTGTAGAGCGGCAGGAGGATAACTCAATTAAGCTGACAGGAATAGATAATGATTTGGCCTTTGGGGCGGAATTTCCTGCTCTGGAAACTATGGAGGACCATTTTGCTTTCTTGAATGAGCAAAAGAAAAAGTTTCGCCCAGTAAACATTGATCGTGTATTATATTTCGTTCCGGTGATTGAGAACGCGTTTCCCTGCGTGCCGAAAACTGTTTATGACAGTGTTATGAATCTGGATGGCCGGACTTTTGCAGAGAATCTGCGTGGCTATCTTCGTGATAACGAAGCTGTAAAGGCGGTTGAACGGTTAAAGGTGCTTCAGAACTATTTTGAGCGCCTTAATCAGGAAAACAAGGTATATGATCTTGAGAAGGAAGAGGAGATAACGGCTTGTCAGGAGGCTGTTCATAATAAGATGAATGATATTGCACTTGCCGTACGAGAAGATAGCAAAAATGACGCACAATATATAGCTTCCAGCTATTTTTCTCTTTTCCTCTATGCCTGGTAATACGGTAACTTTGATGAACAGCGTAATGGCAATCGGATACTTTCCCGGAAAACAGGCACAGCTGTATTGGAAGCCTTTTACATTTACAGCAAATAAAACCGGTGCTATAATGCATGTGTTTTGATTTAAATTCATTATAAATGTTGAAGGGAAGAAAGAAGTTTATGAAAAAGAGGTTGCTGAGTCTGTTTTTAGTTGTCTGCATGGTTGCAGCGATGCTGGTCGGTTGTGGTGAGAGCAGCGGTTC